>CAYSHQ010000042.1:455-10356 GCA_964430835.1 uncultured Lentisphaerales bacterium | reverse complement strand
GTGGCGGTGTTCGTCGGTCACGACTGCACCAACGTGCCGACGGCGCGCCCGGCGACCGCGATGCGCACCTGCTTGTCCGTGCGCAACCCGCCTATCACACTGACGGTTTCCTTCAGGTCGTGTTCGGCCAGAATGGCGATCACCTCGTTGAGTTTCTTGCGCGCTACTTGCAGCACCGCCCCGAGCTCCTCGGCAAAGAGCGGCGCCAGCGGTGCCTCGGGGGAACCGAAGAGGTTCACATCCACCCCGCGCCCACCGGCCATCGCCATTTCGACCAGCGTCACGGCCACCCCGCCATCCGAACGGTCGTGGTAGGCCAGCAGCAACTGCCGCTCCACCAGCACGCGCATGGCGGCAAAGAAGCGGGTGAAGCGCAGCGGGTCGTCCAGGTCCGGTGCCTGATCGCCCACCTGGTTGTACACCTGAGCCAGCGCGCTGCCGCCCAAGCGGTTCTGCCCCAGTCCCAGATCCACGAGCAGCAGCACGGACTCCTCGGGCTTGAGATCCGGGGTGACCGTCTTGCGCACATCCTGCACCGGCGCAAACGCACTCACAATCAAACTCAGGGGGGCCGTCTGGCGATGCGCCGCACCGCCATCATCCTGCCACACAGTGCGCATCGAGAGCGAATCTTTGCCCACGGGGATGGAAACACCCAGCTTCGGACAGAGGTCCAACGCCACGGCGGCCACGGTGTCGAACAAACGGGCGTCCTCCCCGGGTTCGCCACACGCGCACATCCAATTGGCGGAGAGCTTGACGCGGCCGATGGCTCCGACATCCGTAGCGGCGAGGTTGGTCAAGGATTCACCCACCGCCATGCGTCCGGCCGCGGGGGCGTTAATCAGCGCCAGCGGCGTGCGCTCCCCAGTGGCCATGACCTCACCTGTGGTGGCTTCATAGCCGGTACAGGTCACCGCGCAATCCGAAACCGGCAGCTGATACGGGCCGGCCATCTGATCGCGGTGGACAAGCCCCGTCACGGTACGGTCGGTAATGCTGATCAGAAACGTCTTATCCGCTACCGCCGGGAGCTGTAAGACGCGTGCCAGTGCCTCGGCTGGCAGAATGCCATGCAAGGCGAGCGGGGGCGGCCGCGTCGCATCGCGCTGCACGTCGCGCAGCATGCGCGGTGGCTTGCCGAGCAGCACGCGAATATCCATATCAATCGGCCGGTCAGCAAAGTGCGCATCTTCCAGCACCAGGCGACCGTCGTCGGAAGCCACGCCAATGAAGGCCACGGGGCAGCGCTCGCGCCGGCAAATGGCGGCAAAGCGGTCGCGATCGGACTGTGCGATGGCCAGCACATAGCGCTCCTGTGCCTCGCAGCACCAGATCTCCATGGGGCTCATGGAGGTCTCCTCGTTCGGCACCGCGCGCAATTGGAAGACGGCCCCGGTCTTTTCGACCAGCTCTGGGCAGCCATTGGACAGACCGCCCGCACCGATGTCATGAATGCTCAGGATCGGGTTGCCGGCACCCATAGCGGTACAGGTATCGATCACCTCTTGGCAGCGGCGTTCCATCTCGGCATTACCGCGCTGCACGGAATTGAAATCGAGCGCCTCGTCATTGCTCCCCGTGGCCATGGACGATGCGGCGCCACCGCCCAGTCCGATACGCAGGGCCGGTCCGCCGAGCTGCACGATCCAAGCGCCGGTCGGCACATCCTTCTTATGCACCTGCCCGCGCCGGATGCTCCCCATGCCACCGGCCAGCATGATCGGCTTGTGATAGCCACGATATTTGCCGGCCACCTGTTCCTCGTAGGTACGGAAGAATCCGCAGAGTTGGGGACGACCAAACTCATTGCCAAAGCTGGCGCCACCGATGGGCCCATCCAGCATGATGGCGAGCGGCGCCGCCAGCCGACGCGGGAACGGCGCATAGTCGTGCTCCCACGGCTGGAGATAACCGGGGATGCGCAAATTCGAAACCATGAATCCGCTCAGTCCGGCCTTGGTCTTGCTCCCCGTGCCGGTAGCGGCTTCATCGCGGATTTCGCCGCCGACCCCGGTCGCAGCGCCGGGTGCGGGGGAGATGGCCGTAGGATGATTGTGCGTCTCGACCTTCATGATCAGGTCAATCTGCTCTGGCGCAAACGTGTACCGGTGCGTCGCAGGATCCACGGCAAAGATCTGCGCCGGATACCCCTCCACCACGCTGGAGTTGTCGCTATACGCCACCAGCGTCCCAGCCGGATGCATGGCATGCGTATGCTTAATCATCTTGAAGAGGGACTGTTCTTGTGGTGCGCCATCCACCCGCCACGCAGCATTGAAAATCTTATGGCGGCAATGCTCGGAGTTCACCTGCCCGAACATGACCAACTCGGTGTCCGTGGGATTCCGGCGCGACTGGGTATAGGCCTCGCAGAGGTACTGCATCTCCTCATCGCTCAACGCCAGCCCCATGCTGCGATTGGCCTCCTGGATAGCCGCCAGCCCCTGGCCCAGCACATCAAACACCCGCCCCGGCGCCGGCGGGCGGTGTGCAAAGAAATCGCCGAGATCCTCATACACGCCTTCTGTCATGCGATCATATAGCGCGGTGACCGCCTGACCCAGCTCGGCCAAGGCCACCAGCTTGCCGGACGCGTGGCGCACACGCACATGCATCCCGCGCTCCACCCGTTGGACCTCGTCGAGGCCGCAGTTGTGAAAAATATCCGTCGCCTTGGAAGACCAGGGCGAAATGGTCCCCTTCCGCGGCGTGACCGTAAACCCGTCCGCCTGCGCCGTCGTCTCCCGCGCATTCAGCAGCGCGTGTACCCGTGGCGCGGACTCCGGTGCCAGCGGCCGGACCAGATCAAGCAGGTACACAAATGTCGTTTCAATGACCACGTTAGCCAGCGCCGGATTGCGTACCGCCAGCTGAGCCGCCAAGGATTCCAGACGAAACGGCGAAAGCGCCGTGCCACCTTCCAGCAATAATGGTTTCAAAACAGCCTCCACGCAGCGGATTCATTCAGAACCGCGCCCGATACCGCCAGCCGAATCCCGGACGGTCGGGTAACCCGGCACCTAGGCGCAATACGCGATATCTTTTAGCAGTGATGCGCACCAAGGTCAAGGAGACGCCGAGCCACGCCCCGCCCGCGCACGACGCAAGGTGGGGCAGCTATTTTTAGCCGGGAGACACACTGGCTGGGGATCCCCCTCGCGGAAGTCCATGCAATTCCCAGATTTCGCAGGCAACACAGTTTGAGGTTGTGTTGCACCCGTCCGGCTTTACAATGGAGGGCAGTTATGAGCGATTCGTTCTACCCCCTATGCTTCGTCCCCATCTACAAAGAGTACTTTTGGGGCGGGCAGCGCATTACCACACGCTTCCCACGCACCGGCACACCGCCAGTTTGTGCCGAGTCTTGGGAGATCTCCGCACACGCCGATGGCCTGAGTCTGGTGGCCAACGGTCCGTGGGCCGGTCGCTCTCTGGCGGCACTGGCCGAGCAGTTTGGCGCGGCCTGCACCGGCACACAAGCCGTCCAGCCGCACCGCTTCCCGCTGCTGTTCAAGCTGATCGATGCCCGGGAGAACCTCAGCGTTCAGGTTCACCCCAACGATGAGAACGCCGCAGCGGTGGGTGGCGAACCCAAGACCGAGGCCTGGTTTGTGGTGGATCGCGAACCCGGTGCCAGTCTCTATAGCGGTCTTAAACCCGGCGTCACGGCCGCCTCGTTCCACGAGGCCCTGAACCAAGGCACCATCCCGGCGCAACTTTTCCAGCAAGCCATCCACCCCGGCGATACCTTGTTCATCCCCGGCGGTCTGGTCCACGCCATTGGCGCCGGCTGCCTCATCTATGAGGTCCAGCAGAGTTCCAACACCACCTACCGCTTGTTTGACTGGAACCGCTGTGACGCCTCCGGCACCCCCCGCCCCCTGCATATTCAACAGGGGTTCCGCGTGATCACCCCCATGCTCGATCAGCCCCGCCTGCACCATGCGCCAGCACCTGCCACAGATGGCGGCAACCACTGGCACACCCTGCTGCGCTGCCCCTACTTCCACCTGCAGCAGCTGCAACTCACCACCGCACAGCCGGTGGCGATGGACGGCACCAGTTTCCATGTACTCTTCCTGCTGGCCGGATCGGCCGCGGTCACCGCAGGCGGAGTTACGGTAGAACTCCCGTTGGGCGCCAGTTGTCTGTTGCCCGCCGCGTCCGGCACCTATCATCTGCGGCCACGCGACAGCGCTGCTACGCTCCTGGTCACCACACTCTAGCCAACGCAGGCAGCCGTCGATCCTCAACGCGTGAAATCATCCTACCAGATCGTCACGGTGTTCGGGATACCGGTCCGGCTCGATCTCTCCCTGCTGATCTTACTCGGCCTGGTCTGGTATGGCAGCTTCCATCTGTGCAAGAACATGCTGGTAGCCATGCTGGATGGAACCACGTGGACGATGCTGCTGCTGCTGAGCATCAGCCTGCATGAGCTGGGACATTGCCTGCTGGCGGTCCGGCACGGCTGCACAGTCCGCGGCATCACCCTCACCATGCTGGGCGGTCGCGCGGAACTCACGCACATGCCGGCCCAACCATTAGCCGAGTTCACCCTCGCGGTAGCTGGGCCACTCGTCAGCCTGGCACTCTGGCAAGGAGGCGTCCACGGTGCCGCCTATTTCAGCAGCCTGGCACCCACACCGGCCACCGCCTGGGCCACGGATGCCCTGCAAGCCCTCGCCTATCTGAATGTCCGTCTCTTCTGGTTCAATCTCGTACCCGCCTTTCCCATGGATGGCGGGCGCATCCTGCGCGCCCTGCTCGCCCACCGTCTGGGGCGTTGGCACGCCACGCGCATCGCGGTCAATATCGGCCGCCTGCTCACCGTGCTAACACTCCTCTGGCTGCTGACCGGTCCCGCCGAACTGAACATTGGCTACCATGCAGGGACCATTGCCGGTTGGCACTATGCCTTCGGCCCCATACACCAGGATTTCAACCGCCTAATCCTGGGACTCATAGCCGTGTTCATTCTCTTCGCCGCGGAGCAGGAATACCGCCTGATCCGACTGGAAACAGAATTTGCACGCCAAGGTCAGCGTGCCCCCTGGCTCCCCCCGGTACCGCTTGAGGAGCAGATCAAAGTCAGCCAGCCCCCCCAACACCGCGGCGCCATCGATTTCCGCGCCGATCATGAGAAGCCGCGCTGGTGGCAATGGTGGCAATAACTACGGATCTGGTGTTTAGGAAGGCACACTCTTCCCGGAACTCTGGTTTCGTGCGAGCGTCCGCTGCCGCACAGCTTCGAAGAGCACAATGCCACCTGCCACACCCGCGTTCAGCGAGGCGATCTGGCCGCGCATGGGAATCGCGGCAATGAAATCGCAGCTTTCACGCACCAGGCGTCCGAGTCCTTCGCCTTCCGCGCCCACGACAACCCCCATGCGCCCCAGGAAGTCAATCTGTGTATAGGGCCGGGCATCATCGCCCATGTCCAACCCGGCCAGCCAGGCACCCGCCTCCTGCAGCGCCTGCATGGCGCGCACGAGGTTGACCGTCCGGGATACGCGCATGTGCTCGGAAGCACCCGCGGACGCGCGTACCACCGCTGGCGTGACCGCCGCGGCACGGTCTTCCGGCAGGATTATCCCGGTGACCCCGGCCGCCTCTGCCGTGCGCATCAGGGCGCCGACATTCTGCGGATCCTCGATATGATCCAGCAACAGCACCAGTGCCTGTGGCTGCTCGCGCACATCATGCACGATCTGTTCGAGGCTGACGTAGGGGTAGCCGCCCACCCGTACCGCCACACCTTGGTGATGACCACCCGCGGAGAGCGCATCCAGTTCCGTCCGGCCCATTGAGCGCAATGGAATGCCGCCGGTCAGAGCCAGGCTCCGCAATTCTGCCACGTCCGGGCTATCCCGCCCGCCACTGGGCAAGACCACCTCATACACATGCCGGCGCTTGGCACGCAACACTTCCATAACCGGACGCCGCCCATATACCCATTCGCCTTTGGTTTCCATCCTATGCCTCATTCCCTATCGTTATGCGCCATAGCCTGCCACGCGTGCGCCACGCCCAACACAGCGAGCAACGCCACGCAGGCCGTGTCCGTCCGCAGCGTCCGACGCCCCAGCGAAACGGGCACAAAACCGTGCTGCGCCAACATATCCAGTTCAAATGTGCTCCAGCCGCCCTCCGGCCCGATCGCCAGCAGCGGACGCCCCTGGCCAGCCGCGACACTGCGCAACTCCGGTACCGGGCCGGGGTGCGCCACCAGTCGCCGCGTACTGGGAAACTCCACCTCCAGGCGATCTTCCACAAACGGCCGGAAGCGGCGCTCCACCGTCACGCGCGGCACCTGCGTGGTACCGGCCTGGGTCAACCCTTCCAGCAGCAACGGCCGGTAATGCGCCTCCTGAATCCAGTGCGTGGCAAAATAGTCACGTTCGACACGCGCCGCCGCGAGCAGCACAATGCGTCCCACTCCCAGTGCTGCCAATTGCGCCCAGAGCCGTTTCAACACCTTGGGGCGTGGCACTGCCAGCAACAGGTCAATCCAGGGTTGCGGCGCGGTCTCGTGCAGCGTTACGGCGAGCCGCACATGCTCAGGCGTCAACCGCTGCACCACAGCCGAGCCGACCAGGCCGTTCACCGCCCCGACCTGCACCACCTGCCCCACACTGGCGCGCAAAACCTCGCGGCTATGCGTGGCACGCTGATCAGCCAGCACCACGGTGCCGTCTGACTGCATCTCCGACGGTTCAAACAGGATGCGGTTCACACGATCTCGTCGCCCATTTCCACCGTGTCCAAGTCAATCTCGCCGCGAAAGACCTCTTTGGCCGGTCCGGTCAATGTCAACCCCGTGCACTGCTTCTCGCGCCAGTCGCCATCCACCAGCAACTCATAGCCGGCGGTGGTACGCACTCGCACGGGCAGGGTAAAGTCGGCGGTTTCCACGGCCACCACAGCGCAGGCCACGGCACCCGTGCCACAGGCGCCGGTCTCCGCCTCCACGCCGCGCTCAAACGTACGCAGACTCATGCGGTTGGGGGCCTTGTACATGACGAAGCTCACGTTCGTGCCCTCCGGCGCGAAAGCGGCATGGCGCCGTAAGGCACGCCCATCACGGGCCACCGCCACATCGCCAATCTCGGGCACCGGCACCACAAAATGCGGCACGCCCGCACGAATAAAATGCCCTTTCCAGGCAGTCCCTTCGATGGGGATCTCGAGGTTGTAGCGCCGCTGGTCGGGTTCTGGCATCCAGACGCGCACGCCGTGGTCGGTCAGTTCCGCGTCCATCACGCCGCAACGCGTCTCCATGGTCATGCTGCGCCCTGCCGCGCCGATCGCGTGGGCAAACATGGCCACACAGCGTGCGGCATTCCCGCACATCTCAGCCTCGGCGCCATCCGGATTCAGGAAGCGCATGCGGAAATCAGCCCGCGTGGACGGCTGCACCAGCACTAGTCCTTCGCAGCCGATCCCCGTACGTCGGGCCGCCACCGCCGCCATCAGAATATGATCCTGCCAGGGAATCAGGCTGTCCCGGTCATCAAACAGGGCAAAGTCGTTCCCGGCCCCGTGCATTTTGACAAAGTTCAGTTTCATACGTTAAGAACCAATCCCGAACATCCGCATCATCTGCAAGCGAATGTCCTCCTTGTTCTCCCACGGAATCTCCGCTGCGCCGCTCACATCCACCAGGTCCGCCAGAATGCGCAGCGACTCGTCCAGCAGCAAATCATCCTTCCCCTTGGTCTCATCGGTAACCTTGATCTCATCGCCGAGCATCTTTTGGATTTCGCGTTCCGACACGGCCATCTTCGTACGCGCCTGTTTCTCAAGGGGCACCGTCGTGCGTTCATTCAGCTCACGGGAGTGCTGCACCAGTTGACGAAAGGCGGTATAGCGGGTGTTGCGCGCCAGGCGTTCCGCCGAGCGCGACCGCAGCGCGGGCAGCCACTTGCCCAAGTCCCAGACGGGCTTATACGGTAACGCCGAGACGCACGTCCATGGCATGGCATTGGGGAGACGATCTTCGCCCAAGTCCATGGTGTCGTAGACCGAAGGGATAACAATATCCGGCCGGACCCCCCGCAGCTGGGTGGAGATGCCGCTAATCCGGTAGTAATTGGCGGTGGTCACCTTCAACTGCCCCTCCTTCTCATCGCCAAGCGGCAGGATTGTCTGCACCGATCCCTTGCCATGCGTCTGCGGATCGCCCACCATCACCGCGCGCCCGTAATCCTGCAACGCCCCGGCCACGATCTCGGAAGCCGAGGCACTGGTACGATTAATCAACACAACCATAGGGCGCCGGAATGCCACGGCCGGGTCGGTATCCGGGATCGGCAGCACATGCACCTGCCGCACCTCCCGTACTTGCACCACCGGTCCGCTGCGGATGAAGGCGCCGGCCAGTTCCACCGCCTCGCGCAGCGAGCCACCGCCGTTATTGCGCAGGTCCAGCACCAACCCCTCCACATTCTCGGCATTCAGCCGCGCGATGATCTGCATCACATCCTGGGCCGCGCTACGATAGCCAGGCGTGCCGGGCCGCTGCTGCATCGTACCGTAGAAGGCCGGCAGGCGCACCACGCCCAACTGACGCACGCGCCCATCCGGCAGCGTCACGCGCTCTACGCGTCCGGTGGCAGCCTGCTCCTCCAGTTTCACCTCATCCCGGACCAAATCCACCAGCCGCGTGCTGGCACCGCTGGGATCGCTGGCGGACAAGACATGCAGCACCACCTTGGAATCCTTGGGGCCGCGGATCTTGCGCACGGTCTGCGACAACGGCATGTGTAAGATGCTCTCAATGGGGCCTTCCGCCTGCCCCACGCCTATGATCTTGTCACCAGGGCGCAGCCGGATCTCGCGCAGATCACGCGCTGCGGGTCCGCCGGGAATCATCTCCTCGATCTTGGCCGCGCCATCCTCGGCGCGCAGTTGCGCACCGATGCCGCAGACCGACAGGCTCATATCAATGTTGAAGTCCTCCATGCGTGCCGGCGACATGTATTCGGAATGGGGGTCATAGGCATTGGCCACCGCGCCCAGGTAGCGGGAGAGCACAAACTCGGAATCCGCATCCTGCAATACCACCAGGAACTGCTCGTACCGGCGGCGCACCACCTCCTCCGGCGTCTGTGGCAGCACGTCCGGTAACGCGTTGGTGACCCCTGCCGCTACCAGCCGGTTCGTCGTGCTGCGCCCCACAACCGCGGTAGTCGGTTTCCCACGGGTACCAGCCCCCCCCACCGCATTAGAAGTCGTGGCCACGAGGTTGGAGGCCTGCATCGCTTCGATCTCGCGCGACACCACATAACTCAGGTATTCATTCTTGATGCGCCGCCGCCAGAGGTCGTCCAGCTCCGCCCGGTCCTGGGGCCAGGGGGCATCCTTGCGCTTCCACTGGTACGCCTCGGCGACCGTGAAATCAATCTTTTGCGACAGCATGTTGGTGACGAACGACACACGCTCCTGCACCCGCTGTCGATAGATCTGGAACAGATCATACGCCAAGGTCACATCACCACGCCGCAACTGCTCGCCGATCCGGTGGGCTTGTGCCGACAGTGGTGCAAGATCCGATTTCAGCAGATAGCTGTGATCATAGTCCAGCATGTTCAGGTAGTTCGTCCAAGCGCGTCCTGAAAGCGACTCGTCCAGTGCCATCTGCCGCAGATGCGCCGTCGGCAGCATGCGCGCCACTTGTTTTGCTACCTGCCCGTCGCGCGCGTCCGGTGCCAACGGTGAAGCCCCTGCCACCCCCTGGATAGCCCACAAAAGAACCAACGCGAAAATAAACCTTCTGCCCAGACGCATACGTATCCTCATTCCTGACTGCACGTGGCATCAGCAAGAACCCGTGCCCGGTATCCCGCGGCATGCACCGCCGTGCCTGCTATCTACCTGCGTCTTAAAATGGTAGCCC
>CAYSHQ010000042.1:0-445 GCA_964430835.1 uncultured Lentisphaerales bacterium | reverse complement strand
GGACCGCAAGATTAGTAAGAAATCCCCCCTCCCGGCCCAGGCTGCCGACGGCGCGGCTCACCCCGCTGCTCAGCGCCATTTTTAGGGCAACCGCCACATCCTGTTCACTGGCCATCCCCGCAGTCGCCGGCGCGACCGCGCTGTTCGTGGCCGGCACCACCACCGTGCGCACCACCGAGTCAAACCAACTGGCCGACGCCAACCCCGTGCAGCCGCCCATCACCACCACCCACACATAACGCCTATTCATACGCCACCTCCCGTTGTTTTAAACAGCTACCGAACCCATTTTCATCATAGCGCCGAAATGCGCAGGAAGACAATGCGCAATGAGCTGGGCTGACGCATGGTCTTTTCCTGAAGCGCCACCTTATGCTGGCTGGCTGTAGCAAGGTCTTTGTGGTAACCACAGAAGGCGCTTTGGTGTATGCTAAAAATGGAGCCG
>CAYSHQ010000041.1:0-10494 GCA_964430835.1 uncultured Lentisphaerales bacterium | reverse complement strand
TTGCGGGGGGTTTTGCAAGAGCCTCAAGGGGATACCCAATTTCCGGCGTTATGCCCTTGCTCGGCGCAGGGGCGCCAAGTCAGTGCACTAGCCATTTGAAACCAGTTGACCCATCTTGAAGAGCGGCATGAACAGTGCCACGACGATGCCACCGATCACCACACCGAGGAAAACCATCAGCAAGGGTTCCATCAAGGAGGTCAAGGCTGCCAGCATGGTCTCCACCTCGTCGTCGTACGTATCGGCGATATTGTCGAGCATCTCATCGAGCCTACCGCTCTTCTCGCCGGCTTCCACCATACGGATCATCAGTTTGGGCAGGCACTGCTTATCCTGCAACCCGCTGGTGATGGTACCACCCTGCTCCACCGCATGCCGGGCATCCATGATGGCCTTTTCAATCACGCGGTTGCCCGTGGCCTTGGCCACCAGTTCCAACGCCTCCAGAATGGGCACACCACTGCGCAACATCTGCGCCAGCAGCCGGGTGAAACGGGCCACGGCCACTTTCTGCGTCAACACGCCAAACACCGGCATCTTGAGCACCTTGGCGTGAATCGTCCACTCCCCCTGTGGGGTCTTGGCCCAACGCCGCAAGAGAAAGATCGCCACCATGGCGATGGGGATGATGTACTGGATATTGCCGCGGATGCCATTACTGATGCTCAGCAGCACTTGCGTCGGCAACGGCAGTTGCCCGCCAAAATCGGCATACATGCCAGCAAAGACCGGCACCACAAACGTGATGATACCAAAGGCGATGGTCAGTGCCATGGTCATAACCACAACCGGATACGTCATGGCGCCCTTGACCTTGCGTTTCAACTTGGCGCTGGTCTCCAGCATCATGGCTAGGCGCTTCAACGTCGGCGCAAACTCACCGCTGCGCTCGCCGGCGCGCACCATGTTGACATATAGGGTGTCAAACACCTGCGGATAGCGCGCCAGGGCATCCGAGAATGGCGCCCCCCCCTCAATGGAAGCGAGCAATTCGCCCAGCACCACGCGAAAAGCCGGGTTCTCCGCCTGGTCATGCAACGCCGACAAGGAGGCCACCAACGACATGCCGGACGTCATCATGCTGGAGATCTGGCGCGTAAAGGGGCCCAGCTCCTTGTTGACGATCTTCTTGGCGCCGTGTACCACGCCGCCACGCCCCCCCCCGCCTTTGCCCCCGCCACTGGCCGCCGAACGTGCGGGCGTACTGACGGACGGACGCGCTGCCATGGATGATCCGGCACTTTTGCTGATTACTGGCATGGGACCCCCTATCTCTATTCACCACCCGTTACTTCCAGGGCCGCCGCTAGCGAAGTCAAGCCGGCACGCACCTTCATCAGCCCCACATCCTTGAGCGGAATCATACCGTTGCGCACCGCCAGGGCCCGCAGCTCGCTCGTAGTCCGGCCATGCACGATGGCCTCTCGGATCACGTCATCCACCGTCAACACCTCCATAATGGCACCCCGCCCCTTGTAGCCGGTGCCATTACAGCGCGGACACCCCGCCGGAAAGTAAACCGTGGACCCGTCAAAGACCTTGGGATCAATATGGTTGATCTCGAAGACATCCGAGGATAACGCCCCCTCTTTCTTGCAGGCGCTGCACAGCTTGCGATACAGGCGCTGCGCCTGCGCCAGGATCAGGGAGGAGCCGATCATGAACGGCGGCACCCCCATATCCACCAGACGCGCAATCACGCCCGCCGCGTCATTGGTATGCAGCGTACTGAGCACCAGATGGCCGGTGAGCGCCGCCTTGACGGCAATATCGGCGGTCTCCCCGTCGCGAATCTCACCGACCAGGATGATATCCGGATCCTGTCGCAGCACGGAACGCAACACCGAGGCAAACGATAAGCCGACCTGTGTATTCACATGCACCTGATTGATGCCGGCAATCTGGTACTCCACCGGATCCTCCGCCGTGACGATGTTCACATCCGGCTTGTTCAGGTCCTGCATGCACGAATAGAGCGTGGTGGTCTTGCCGCTGCCGGTCGGCCCGGTCACCAGCAGCACGCCGTGCGGCTGTTCAATCGCGAATTGCATGGCCTTGTAGGCGAAATCATCCAGCCCCAGCGAACCCAGGCCGGGGGCCAGATTCTGCTTGTCCAAGGTACGCATCACGATCTTCTCGCCAAAGACTGTGGGCAGAATGCTGACACGGATATCCACTTCCCGGCCAAAGGCCTTAATCTTGAAGCGACCGTCCTGAGGGACCCGCCGCTCGGCAATATCCAGATCCGACATGATCTTGATGCGCGAGACGAGTGCATT
Organism: uncultured Lentisphaerales bacterium; assembly: GCA_964430835.1. Taxonomy (GTDB): domain Bacteria; phylum Verrucomicrobiota; class Kiritimatiellia; order RFP12; family CAIWXQ01; genus CAIWXQ01. Next base: position 8,215 of record CAYSHQ010000041.1, on the reverse strand, counting down.
GTGATACGCCTTGGGCGGGCTGGGGCGCTCTACCAGCATACCATCAATCCGGTACCGCAGCCGCGAACTCTTCTCCAGCGCCTCGATGTGGATATCGCTGGCCTTGGTGCGCAGCGCCTCGATCATGATCATGTTCACCATGCGGATGACCGGCGCGCCCTCGGCAGTCTCCAGCGTCTTCTCAAGGCTCTCCTCGCTCCCCTCCTTGGCGCTGTCCACCTCGATCTCGCCATCCCCGGTCTTCATCACGTCTTCCAGATCCAGATTCTGACTGGAAGCTGCGGCGTTCGCCGAGGTCGCCCGCCCCAGCAGATCGTTGATCTCCTTCTCGGCCGCCACCAGGGGGATGACCATCAAGCTGGTGGTCATGCGCAAGTTTTCAATAATATGAATATCAAACGGATCCGCCAGCGCGACCAGCAGGTTCCGGCCGTTCTTCCCCACCTGGAACGCGCGGGTGCGCTCCCAGATCTCACGGGGTTGCAACTCCAGCAGGGTGGGATCCGGCAGGAAATGCGTCAGCTTGATCGGCGGCATGCGCACAAACTCCGCAATCGCCAGCGTCATGTCATCCTGCGAAACCAACTGGCTTTGCAGCAGTCGCTTCTCTATGGGGCCGGTATCCTGCGCAGCGACCGTCTCCAACTTCTCCCGCGTGATCACACCACGCTGAAGCAGGATGTCCACGACGCCACTACCGCTTGACTCGTTTGCCATGCCAAAGCCTCCTCCGTAATTATGGCAGGAATTGTGCCATCGATCACGTCACCGCCCGACTACTGCCCGCCCATGCCTGCCGCGGCGCACAAAAGATTGCAGAAAGACAAAAAGCAGGCTTGAATCTGCGGCGTATGAGGAACAGAATAGCCGATATTGATTAGCAATGCCAGACCCTACCCACAACGACACCATCGGCGGCCTCGTGCCAGACAACGAGGCCATCTCCTTCTTCGAGCAGATCCTGCAAAGCATGCCGGACGACCGCGTCTCGATCGAGGTGCTTGCGCAGGCCTACGAAGGCAACGGTGAAACAGCTAAGGCCCGCGACCTGCTGATGCGCCTGGCCCGCGTGATCGAACGCGATGGCGACTTGGAGAGCGGCCGACAACTGCAGCCCCGCCTCGCCACATACGCCGGCCATGCGGAGGCGGACGCCGCCTTGGCACAATTAGTCCTCTTTCTCGCCGGCGCCAGCGGCAACAAAGCGCCCGGCATCACCGCACCCACCGCTTCCGCCGGTCCCACACCCGCCGCACCCGCGCCCTCCGGCAGCACCATCTCCCAAGCCATGCAGCGCATCCAAGGCGCCATGGAACGCCGCGCCATCGTCACACAAGAACTGGACTTCGCCTGGCTGCTGCATGAACAAGGCATCCTTTCGGAAGATCAGTACGCTTCTGTCGTCAGCGACATCACAGACCTCTCCGCCAGCCCCACCCCATTGCCCATTTCGGTGCTCCACCTCTTCCAGGACCGTCAGATCCCCAATATTGACCGCGTGTTGAATTTTGCCGCCGAGAAGAGTGGTGCGCCCCTGCTGCCGCTCTCCTCCTTTGAGCCGCAGGCTGCCGCCTACCAGTTACTTCCGCTGGAGTACATGATCATCAAAGGCGTAATCCCCTTTGAAGTGATCGCACGCGATCTGCTGGTCGCGACACTCAACCCGCTTAATGATGCCCTGCACGAGGAACTGGAGAAGTTGACCGGTCGCCGCTGTCACTTCTACCTGGTCCAGCCATCCGAATACGATGTCTCGATCGACAAGGTCCGCAAACAGCTGCAGACAGATTCCGCAGACGGCAAGCACTAACCGGATTGCAGCCGGTTACTGATTGGTGCCAACATAAAAGTTGCGCCGCTCCCCCGTGCTAGCCGCCAGCGTGACGCACTGCGGCACAATGGCCACCACGGTCAGGGAATCAAGCTTGTCCCCTTGTGAAACCAGGCGCCCGTTGATGCGGGCGAACGACTTGGTTTGCGGGTTGCCGATCACCGCCGTGATCTTGATCGCCGGCCAGACAAACGGCTTCTCCGTGCCTGCCACCGGATTGGACAGTGCCGCCACCGTGGCCGAAGGATTCGCCGGTCGCACCGGCTGCACGGCAGGTGTCTCTGCCCCCCCGGCCGGCGCCCCAACCGCAGGCGCTGCCGCCGTCGGCACGGTCGCGGCTACCGCAGCGCGGGGTACCGCACGCGCCTCCCCCCCTTCGCCCCGACTGGGCCCCAGTACCTTCACGGCACAGAAATCCTGCAGCGATCGCACCAACGCCTGTACCTTGGCGACCCCGCCACCGAACGCCCCGCGGCCTACAGCCAGCACCCCCACCCCGACCAGAAGCAGCACCAGCAGCACCCCAAGCAATATCTTTTTGTACGCACGGCTCTCCGGGAGCCGTGCGTCCGGCGCGACCACCGGCACGACCGCATCCAGCGGCGGCGGCGTTACCCCGCTCGTCCCCATGGATCCGGCCGAAAGCGTTCCGCCGGGCAATACCTGCTTGCCTGATCCGATCTGCATGTTCTCCCCCCCCTTATTCCCGTGACCCCGCTATTTCTTCGTAGCTTCTGCGACCGCACCCACGGCCCGTGCCAACACCTCCAGCAACTGGACACGTGTAAAAGGTTTACTCAACAGACCAGATGGATGCAGGTTCGCAAAATGCGTCTGAGCCGCATGGGCGCCATACCCCGTCATAATCACAATCGGCACATCCGCCCGGATCTCTCGAATAGCCCGGAACGCTTCCTCACCCGTCAGTTCCGGCATCTCTTGATCCAACAGCACCACTTGCACCTCCTGGGCGTGCTGCGCAAAAAGATTCACAGCCACGCGACCGTTCTCGGCCGGCAGCACCTCATAGCCCGAGGTACTAAGCGCCAGCGCGGTAACCTTGCGAATATCCGCATCATCCTCGGCCAGCAGGATCAGCTGCTTGGTCTTACCAACCACCGGCGGGGCCAGGGGCGGTAACGTGGCGGGCAGGACGGCCACCGGCACAGAACCCGTCTGCACCTGCGCCGTCTCCTGCGGTAGCACCAAGCGGAAGAGCGTCCCCGCCTGCGCGGCACTGCGCACCGCAATGCCACCACCGTGCGCCTGCACAATCCCCATCACGGCCGAAAGCCCCAACCCCCGCCCGGCCGCTTTAGTCGAGAAGAACGGATCAAAGATGCGGTCCTGTACTTCCGGCAACATCCCGCGCCCGGTATCCCGCACCTCCAGCAACGCATACACACCGGCCGGCAACGGCTTGGCACAGAGAAATTCTCCGAGTTCATCCGCCGCCGCTTCCAACCGGCTGGTGGACAGCGTAATCGTGCCCGGCTTGTTATCCAGCGCATCCGAAGCATTAATCAGCAGGTTCATCGCCACCTGCCACAACTGCGACGAGTCCCCCGTGATGGTCGGCACACGCGGGTCCAAATTCATTTCCAGCGTGGCCTTCTTCGACAAGGAGGTCTGCAACAGCAGCGACATGTCGCGCAGCATACTGTTGAGGTTGACGGCATGCGGTTCCACGGTGCCCTGCCCGGCATAGGCCTGCAACTGCCGGGTCAACCCCGACGCCCGGATCGCCGCCTTGCGGATCTGCGTCAACGGCTCCACCACCGGCTCACCGGTCATGGACTTGATCGCCGCATCCTCCGCATGCCCCAGGATGGCCGCCAGGATGTTGTTGAAGTCATGCGCGATGCCGCTCGCCAGCAACCCCAGGCTTTCCAGTTTCTGCTTCTGGCCGATGCGCACCTCCAGCAGGTGCCGGTCGCGCTCCGCCTTGTTCCGGTCGGTCATATTGCGCTCAATGGCCAACGCACAACGCTCATTGACGTGGACAACCCGGATCTCCCCCCAATATTCCAGGCCATCGGAATAGTCCGCATAAAACTCCAGCGACTGCCACTGCCCCGTGGCAAACACCACGTCAATGCGCTCCTGCAACTGATTGCGCACCTCGGCCGGCAGCACCCGCACATCATGTAAGTCACAGCCGATCGCCTGCTCCGGGTCCATGGCCAGAAATTGTTCGGCCCCGACAGGACACTTGACGGACAGCAGTCGGCCGCCCTTCTCAAAGAAATACATAATGTCCGGCGAAGCGGCCAGCAGCGCCCGGCTCTGGCTCTCGCTCTGCTCCAGCCGCAGCCGGTCATGCTCCATCGCGCTCAACATGGTATTAACGGCACGAGCCACCACGCCAAATTCGTTCGTCCCCTCCTCGTGCAGTCGGCGCCCCTCCGACTCACGCAAGGGGAGCGTCTGAATCTCCGAGGCCAGCCGCGCCAGCGGATTGATGACCGCCCGCCCCTGTAGATAAAGCAACGGCACGATAAAGCAGATTCCAACGGCCGCCACAAACAGCAACAGCCAATCCAGCGACACCTTGGCCAGCGGCGCAAACGTGCGCGGCATCGTAATCACCAGGGAGACCGAGGGGTTCCCATACACATCGAACACCGGCAAGCGGGCCACATACCCATCGAGGCCGCAAACCCGCCAGGCGCTGGGGCCGGCCACCCCTTCCCGCAACGCCACCCCGATCGCCGTCCCCTGCCGCGGGGACGCCTGCTGCGCTTCCGACACCACCGGGTTGAGCTGTAACGCCTCAGGCGATGCCCCACCGAGCCGCAAGCCGGGCAACGCCTCCCCCATGCGCTGCACCACCGATTTGCCGTGCAAATCACGCCCCAGCACCAGCACCCCTGCCAGCGGTTGGGCACGATCATCCGGGATACGCTGCACCGCCACCAGCATCGGCCCTTCGTCGAGCACCACCAACCCCACCCGCAGTGACTGGTTGGAAAACGCCTGCAGCGGCGACTGCGGCACAAGATGCCGCTGCAGCGACGCTGAGAGCGCCCGGGGCGGAACCTGCAGCGACGGCAGATAGATCGAAGAAAAGATCTGCCCTTCCGGGTCAACTAAGGCAACCATGTGCAGATCATGCCGGGCCAGCTCCGCTGCCGGAAACTCCCGCCCGGCCGCCTCCGGCTGCCGCTCGCGATACGCGGCCAGCAGCCCGGTGCTGCGGCGGCAGGCTGCCGCCGTCTGCTCCAAATGCCGCATCTCGGCCTGAATCGTGCGCGCCAGATCCGGCGCACTGCGCAACACCGACTTTTCCGAACGCCGGAAAGACTCCAGCAGGATCAGCCGACCGCCCGCATAAAAGACCAGCAGGAGCAGCAGCAACGCCATGCTGGTTACCAATGCCAACTTCATCCGCACGCTCATTCTGTCTGTCCCTCCTTGCCACCCGGTAGTCGCATTGGTTCGACCCGCCGGGTTACATCCAGCACACGTACAGAACTCAGCCAAGCAACTGTTGACGCTCGGGCCTTCAGCCCCTACTCTCTTGGCATGGCCAGGCTCAACAGTTCTGAAAGCACCGGGTACTTGCAGATCACCACCGGCGCATTGGCGGCGCAGCTGCATGCCAGCAGCTCCGTGCTCCAAACATTACTGATTATGCCACCACTATTCGAGGAACGCAAGTGCTGCCAGCGGACCGTGACAACCCTCTGCCGACAGCTGCCAGACACCACCGTCCTGCGCGTGGACCTGCGCGGCAGCGGCGACTCCCCGCCCCCCGACAGCGACTACACCCTGGCCGACTGGCTGGCGGAGTGGCGCGAGACCGCCGCCGCGCTGCGCCAGCGCCATCCGCACGTGCCCCAGATCTGGCTGGGGATCCGCACCAGCGCGCTGCTGGTCCTGCAGCAGGCCGCAGCCTCCCCCCCCGCCGCACAACCGGACGCGGTGATCCTATGGGAGCCGGTGACCGGCCCGGACTTCTTGCGTCAGCTGCTCCAACGCCGCCAAGTGAACGAGATGCTGGCGTACGGTAAGGCGCGTCGGAGCCGACAGGCGATGGCACAAGCCTGGCAAGACGGCGAATCGGTGGATTGCGACGGCTATGCGCTCACGCCCCGGCTCCACCAGGAGCTGCAACAGCTGCAACCAACCCCTTGGCACGGCGCCGGCTTCATCGTCTCCACCAGCCCAGATACCCGTACCGCCGACACCTGCCACCAACTGGCCCCTGCCGCCACCTGCCTCCCGCTGCGCCTCCCCCCCTTCTGGAACAGTATCGGCCACGTCGATACCCAGCCGCTGGTGGAGGCCACCACCCGATGGCTGCAAAACCACGCCCCCCGCCTAACCGCCCCGCCGCCCCCGGCAGACGCCGAAACCACCAGGCCGCCACTACTCCAGCCGACCACCCAGGATTGTGCCGAACAGCTGATCACCATCCCCACCTCTGACGGACAGTTGCGCGGCGTCCTGCACACACCTGCACCCGCCAGTCGTGGCCGGATCGTTTTCCTGCATGGCTGGTCGGGCGACCGCACCGGCCCGCACCGCATGTTCGTGCACGCCGCCCGAGAGCTGTGCCTCCAGGGGTACACCTGCCTGCGCTTCGACTTCCGCGGCCGGGGCCACAGCGATGACCTGCCAACCGCCGGAACCATCGCCAGCATGACCGCCGACACGCATGCCGCCCTCGCCTGGCTGCGCACCGCTGCACCTGCCGGCGGTCCGATCACCCTGCTGGCCATCTGCTCCGGCTGCAAAGTAGCCATCAGCACCGCCGCCACCGCACCGGATATCGCCAACCTGGCACTCTGGTCCGCGGAATCCATGGGATCGTTGCGCCACGCCGCCACCACCGCGCGCAAACGCCGCTCCGCCTTGCTGGCCTATACCCGCAAGTTCTTCCTGCCGGAAACCTGGCGCAAGCTGCTGCGCGGACAACTACACGCCGGCATGATCAGCAAGGCACTGGCACCGGCCGAAGTCCGCTCAGCAGCCGAGGCGCGCAGCGAGGACGCCACCCTGCAGAGCTTCCGAAAATACCGCGGCAGCATCCTGCTGGTCTTCGGCGGCTCCGACCCCGATGCCCCCGGGTCATTACAAGGCTATACCACCTACTGCCGCACCTACGGTATTGCGCACACCTGCCACACCGTCCCGCACGCCGGCCATAGCTACTACGGCCTGGAATGGGAGCGGGAGGTGCTGCAGGTCACGGCACAGTGGCTGTCGGCGTACGGCCCGAACTAGCGCACATCCGACACGTCCACCTCACAGGGCGGCACATGCCAAACCTCCTCGGCGTACTCCTTGATCGTACGGTCGGAGGAAAAGCGCCCGGCCCGCGCCACGTTGAGCAGCGCCATACGGTCCCAGACGCGTGGCTGCCGGTAGAGCGTTTCGATGCGATCCTGCGCGGCAATATAGGCCGGCAGATCTGCCAGCAGCATGTAGTAATCGCCGTAATCCAGCAGCGTCTTGACAATCGGATCAAACAGCCCGGGGGTGAGCAGACAGAAGACATTCTGCCGGATCATGTCAATCGCACGGCGCACCACCGGGTTCTTGGCGTAAATCGCCCGCGGATTGTAATTGGCCCGGCGCGCCGCGACCTCTTCGGCCTTCAAACCGAAGATGATGATGTTCTCCGGTCCGACCTCCTCCAGGATCTCAACATTCGCGCCATCCAACGTGCCCAAGGTCAGGGCTCCGTTGAGCATCAGCTTCATGTTGCCCGTCCCCGAAGCCTCCGTACCGGCCAGCGAGATCTGCTCGCTGACGTTCGCCGCCGGAATGATCCGCTCCGCCAGCGAGACACTATAGTCAGGCAGGAACACCACGTGCAGCTTGTCCCGCGTGATCGGATGGTTGTTCACCACATCGGCAATGCCGTGAATCAACCGGATGATCAACTTGGCCAGCCCGTAGCCCGGCGCGGCCTTGGCGGCAAACACAAAAACGCGCGGCCACATATCCGTGCCCGGCTTCTCAAGCAGCCGCTGGAACCGCGTAATGATGTAGAGCGCCAGCAGCAACTGCCTTTTGTATTCATGCAACCGCTTGACCTGCACATCAAAGATCGCGTCCGGCGCCACCTGCATGCCGTTCTGCGTGCGGATGAACTCCGACAGCGCACGCTTGTTGCTCTGCTTCACCTCGCGAAACCGGCGCAGGAACCCCTCGTCATCCGCAAACTTCTCCAGCTCGCGCAACCGGTCCAGGTCCGTGATCCACTGCGGACCGATCGCCTGCGTCACCAGCGCCGCCAGCCGCGGGTTCGCATACAACAGCCAGCGGCGCTGTGTGATGCCGTTGGTCTTGTTGCTGAACCGCCCCGGGAACATCTCGTAGAAGTCCTTAAACAGGGTCTTGCGCAGGATCTCGGTGTGCAGCTTGGCCACGCCG
>CAYSHQ010000040.1:0-10707 GCA_964430835.1 uncultured Lentisphaerales bacterium | reverse complement strand
GCGCAGGCACGCCATTGAAATCGGTGTCGATGCGCTGGAAATCATCGACCTGAACGTTACCAAACCGCAGACCTATATCGAGAAATCCCCCCACTGGGCGCAAGTCGTCGGCTCCGATTGCCACTCCTTCCAAGGACAGGCCGTTCCCGGGTCCCGGTTCACCTGGGTCAAGATGGCAGCTCCCACCATCGACGGGTTGCGCCTGGCCTTACATGATGGCAATGGGGTTTCCGTCCTGCGTCATGACGATCCCCAGGCGTCAGGCTTCGATCCCGATAAGATCCCCGACCACCTCGTGTCGGCTATCAGCGTCACCAACATGCAGGTAATGGGTAACGGCCAGCCATTGCGATTGGAGTGCAACCCGTTCTTCAATGCCATCATCGGCGGTCGCGGCACGGGCAAGTCGACCATCGTGCACGCGCTGCGGCTCGCCTTCCGCCGTGAAGAGGAACTGAAAAGTCTACCAGAGAAGGGTGCGGCACGGACGACCTTCGAGCGTTTCAACAACATCCCCCGCAGCCGTCAGGATCGCGAAGGTGGTGGGCTGCGGCCTAACAGCCAGGTGCAGGTCGAACTGGTCCGCGATGGACAACGGTATCGTTTGGGCTGGACCAAAGATGGCCCCTCCACGGTCGAAGAATGGGATGGCGCCGCCTGGAAGGCGTCCGCCAGTCAGAACATCAACCCGGAGCGTTTCCACATCCGTATCTTCAGCCAGGGCCAGATCGCGGACTTGGCGGGCGAGAACCAACAGGCTTTGCTGGACCTGATCGACGCTGCAGCGGCAGTCCGTCCCTTGAGGGAGGAAGGGCTGGCCGTGATCCGCTCCTATCTAACCCAACAGGCCAAAATCAGGGAATACGACGGTCGGCTGACCAAACGGGATGTCATCAAGGTCCAGCTGGAAGATGTTGTCCGCAAGCTCGCCAAGCTCGAAGGCAGCGACCACGCGGCCATCCTGCGCACCTTCCAGCAGTTCCGGCAACAGGACCACGAGGTCACCCACGCGTTTTCCAACGCCGACGAGTTGCGGTCGAAGATGTCAGCGCTCGAAGCGCATCTGGTCCTGGACGACATCCAGCTTGCGGCCTTCGATCAAGCGACAGACGCCGACATTTTACGAACCATGGCGAATCTTCACCAAGCCGTCTCTGCCGCCCAGGCGAAGGTCCATGAGGCCGGCGACACCCTACGGGCAGCCATCGAAAATCTCCGCCTACATGCAGGCACTGAAGCCTGGCAGAAACGTCAAACCGCAGCGCGCCTAGCTTATGAAAAGCTCCAGGCCGATTTGGCCAACCAGGGCATCACCGATCCCGGCGTCTATGGACAGCTGGTCCAGCAGCGACAGCTTCTGACCACCCAACTGCAACAACTCGACAGCATCGCCGCCGAACGGACGACTGCGGTGAACTATGCCGAGCAACTGCTCCTCGAAGTCCATGCCGCCCGCGCCAGCATCACCAAGGCGCGTGCGCTGTTCCTCGCGGACAAACTGGCAAGCAACGCGTATGTCCGAATCACCATCGAACCCCATGCCGAGGAAGTCGGCGCAGCCGAACGCCGCCTCCGTGAACGCATCGAAGTCACCGACCGGCGTTTCGAGTCCGACATCTACGAGGTGGACCCATCCCATGTAAAGCCGGCCATAGGATTCCTGGCCGACTGGGACCAGAAATCTGATCGACGTGCAGCCGAAGCTACCGTGCGCGACCTCCTGGTCCGCGCCGCTCAAGGGCAGGACGGTGTGAGCGGGAAACTGCGCAATAATCTCAAGGAGCGGGCCGATAAGGATCCCGCCTTCATAGACCATCTGCGTTGCTTCAGCTTTGAGGATGGCTTGCGGGTGGAAGCCAGCCGTCGCGGTGATGGTCAGGACTTCCAACCAATCGAACAGGCCAGTGCCGGGCAGCGGGCGGCTGCCATCCTGGCCTTCCTCCTTTCGCATGGCGACGAGCCTCTGGTTCTCGATCAGCCCGAGGACGATCTCGACAATCACATGATCTATGAACTGATCGTGCAGCAGATCCGGGCCAACAAGCTGCGTCGGCAGCTCATCATCGTCACCCACAACCCCAACATCGTCGTCAACGGCGATGCGGAACTGGTCCATGCCTTGGATTTCCGTGGCGGCCAGTGCGTGGTGACCGAGAGCGGCGCCTTGCAGCAGCGCGCGATCCGGGTTGAGGTCTGTCATGTCATGGAAGGTGGACCAGAAGCCTTCCGGCGCCGTTGGCAACGTCTGGGAGAGGAGCGCACCCATGTTTGATAGCCCAGCTGAACTGATTGCAAGAATACGCCTGGGTGAAGACCATTTCCTGGAGTTCAAGGAGGTCCGCTTTGCCGGTGGCACCATCAAGGGGCCGGAGCGCAAGGATCTGGCCGACGAGCTGTCCGCCCTGGCCAACTCCATGGGTGGCGTACTGATCCTGGGTGTTCACGACAAGACCCGCGAGGTGTTGGGCATCCCGCTTGATCGCCTCGACGCGGTCGAAGATCTGGTGCGCGAATGCTGCGCCGATTCAGTGAAGCCACCCCTAGCGCCCATCATCGAACGACTGGAACTACCCGACAGCACCGGCGTCAACAAGCCGGTGGTAAGGGTTGAAGTGCCCAAATCGCTCTTCGTCCATCAGAGTCCCGGCGGTTACCTGCATCGGATCGGCAGCGCCAAGCGGGCCATGGCCCCCGACTTCCTGGCCCGGCTGTTCCAGCAGCGCAGCCAGACCCGCATCATCCGTTTCGATGAACAAGTGGTGGCCGAGGCCACCTTGGCGGACCTTGACGAGACCCATTGGCGTCGCTTCCTGGGTGCTGGTCAGGAAGGCGAGACCGCAGACCTGCTCACCAAGCTGGGCATGGCCCGACGTGATGACGCCGGCGTGATCCGGCCAACCGTGGCCGGCGCGTTGATGGCCTGTGCGGAGCCCCGACGGTTCATCCCCAACGCCTACATCCAGTCCGTGGCCTACCGGGGTACCGGAGTTGGCGAGGCGGGGCTGGAGGCCTACCAACGTGATGCCAAGGACTGCATCGGTACCCTGGATCAGCAGATCGCGGCCGCCTGCCGCTTCGTGGCGGACAACAGCCATGTCGCGGCCAGCAAGGATCAGGGCCGCCACGACCAGCCGGAATACGATCCCACCGCCGTGTTCGAGGCCGTGGTCAATGCCATCGCCCACCGTGATTACAGCATCCACGGCCAGAAGATCCGCCTGCGGATGTTCGCCGACCGGCTGGAAATCTACTCGCCGGGAGCCATCCCCAATACCATGACCGTGGACAGCCTGCCCTTCCGGCAGTTTTCCCGTAATGAAACCCTGACCAGCCTGCTCGCCCGCTGCCCGGTACCGGGCGGGTCTGGTGCTGACCGCAGCCACATCATGGACAAACGCGGCGAAGGAGTGCCGCTGATCATGGAACGCAGCCAAGCGCTCAGTGGCCAACGGCCCGTGTATCGACTGCTCGATGAGAGCGAACTGCTCCTGACCATCCCGGCGGCGAAGGCCGAGGATGGATAGGACGTACACCTAACACCTCACCCCGACCGAAACGCGCCCTGCGCCAAGCGCATCCTTGACACCCGCGACGCCCGTCGGTACAGTGCTGGCGTCTTTTCTGACACCCGATAAGAGGATAGCTCCATGTACGACGCATCTGACCTGCGCAAGGGCCTGAAGATCGAGATTGACGGGCAGCCTTTCATTATCACCGACTTCGACTTCAGCAAGCCCGGCAAAGGGCAGGCGATCTACAACTGCAAGATGAAGAACATGCTCAATGGCTCCACCATGAGCCGGAGCTTCCGCTCGAACGACAAGTTCGAGAAGCCCGAGCTGAGCCAGCGCCCGCTGCGCTTCTCCTACCTGCAGGACAACTTCTACATCTTCACGAATGAGAACTTCGAGGAGATCCGCGTCAGCGCCGATGTCCTGGGGCAGTCCCGCTACTTCCTGGCCGACGACATGCCTTGTGATGCGCTCTTCTACAACGACATGGTCATTGAAATGACGCTCCCCGTCTTTGTGGAGCGCAAAATCGTCAAGTGCGAACCCGGTGCCCGCGGCAACACCGCCTCTGGCAAGGTCATGAAACCCGCCACCATCGAGGGCGGCTTTGAACTCCCCGTGCCGCTCTTCGTCAACGAAGGCGATGTCGTGCGCGTGGACACCCGCAGCGGCGAGTACGTGGACCGCGTGCGCTCGTAAGCGCGTCGGCTACGCCAAAGCCAGCAGGATGGCCGACTTGGCGGACTGCTCCTTGACCTGGTCCACCACGCCGGCGATGTCGCGCACCTGCAACCCCAGCCGCTTCCAGACGCTGTAGAAAAAGGCTGGGGCGGCGCCGTCGCCGCTATCGCCGATCTGTTCGTGATTGCAGATGTAGTTGGCACAGTGGCAGATCATGACCAGCTCGCGGTGCTCTTCCAAGGCGGCATCCGGATCGTGATGGCGGTGAATCACCTCGATCAGGCCGGCCGGCAGACGCCAGCGCAGCCCCAACCAAGCGCCGGCGGCCGCATGATCGCACTGCAACACGTCCTGCTCCGACAGATGCAAAGGGATCTGCTTCTCCCGGCTCAACGCCAGCGCGCGCGCAAACTCGTCACTGAAATACCGGATGAAGATCACCTTGCCGATATCGTGTAGCAGACCAGCCAGACGGAGCAGTTCCGGCTCGTAGGCGCGCCGCAAGTTCGGCCGGGTCCGGTCGTAGAGCACGGTGGCCGCGATCCCGGTAGAGATGCAGTGCCGCCAGAACTGCTCCTTGTCCAGCCCGCTGCGCCCGGCATCCTGCATGGTCTGGATAACCGAGGTGGACATCGCGATGTTCCCCACGGCGTTAAACCCCATGCGGGTGACGGCCTGGTGAATGGAACCCACCGGCTCCGCAATTCCATAGAAGGCGGAGTTGACCACCTTCAGGATGCGCGTCATCATGGCCGGGTCGTCCTCGATGATGGCCGCCACGCTGGCCACATCCGACTCCGGATCGTGGATCGCCCGGTTGAGCCGGTCCATAATCAGGGGCAAGGTGGGGAGGTCCCGCACCTTTTCCAACTGTTTCAAGATATTACCCGGCGTCTCGATCATCGCGCCCTCTTTCTCTATGCCCTACACTACCACGCCCCCGCGGGTCGCACCGCGAAACCAGCTTCGCCCCACCATCAACCGGCCTCGGCCAGCTTGACCAGACCGCCCACATCCAGGATCATACCGGGCTTGCCATCCGCCATAATGCTGGCGCCGGAGATCCCGGGCACCACACCCAGCGAATCGCTCATGCTCTTGATCACGGTTTGGCTCTGCCCGAGCAAGCGGTCCACCAGCAAGGCAATCTGCCGGGACTCCCACTCCACCACGACCACGACCGCCTCCTCGGAGCGCCGCCCTTCGGTCGGCAGATGGAAGATATGGGCCAGATCGTAGAGCGGCAACAGGTTGCCCCGAAACTCCACTACCGTCCCCCGCCCGGTCACGGAGGTCACCTGGTCTTCCCGGGGCTGAAACGATTGCACGATCGAAAGGGTTGGCAGGATATAAGTCTCTTCGCCCACCTGCAGCAGCATGCCGTCAATAATGGCCGTAGTCAGTGGCAGCACCAACGTAAACGTGGCGCCCCGGCCCGGGCGTGACTCAATCAGCACCTTGCCCCGCAGCGATTCAATGTTCCGTTTGACCACATCCATGCCTACGCCGCGCCCCGAGATATCCGTGACGGTCTTGGCGGTCGAGAACCCTGCCTCGAAAATCAGGCTGAAAACCTCCTGATCGCTCATATCCGAGCCATCCGTCAGCATCCCCTTCTCGATCGCCTTGGCCAGAATGGCCTCCCGGTTCAAACCGCGACCGTCATCCACGATCTGGATGCAGACCGACCCGCCCTGATGAAAGGCCTTCAGGATGATATTGCCTGTGGGATCCTTGCCCGTGGCCCGCCGGTCTGCCACCGATTCAATCCCGTGATCCACGGAGTTGCGGATCATGTGCACCAGGGGATCGCCCAGCTTATCCACCATGCTCTTGTCAATCTCAGTCTCAGAGCCTTCCAAGTGCAGGGTGATCTGCTTGCCGGACTTCTTGCACAAGTCGCGGATCAGGCGCGCCATCTTTTTGAACGTGGCATCCACCGGGATCAACCGCATGGACATGCTCATATCCTGCAGCTGGCGCGTGATCTTGGTCAACAGCGCCAGATCGCGCTCCAAGGTTCGCGAACGCAGAGATTTGATGGCCGGGCTGTTGATGACCATGGACTCGGTAATCACCAGTTCCCCGATGGTGTCGAGGAGGTTGTCGATCTTCTCCGCGTCGACCTTCATGCTGGGCTTGACCAGCGTCGGCACCTTCGCGTCGCCTGCGGAGGTCGCGGAACCCGGCACGGGGCGGCTGGGCTCGGCTTCCCCGCTCTCTTCCGGGGCGTGGTCGCCACCGCCCTCGCCCGTCGGCGCTTCTGGTTCGCGACGCACCGGCATGCGGGGTGCCGCCGCGGCCACCGGCGGGGGTTGCGCGGCGCCCCCTCCTTCACGGATGCGGTTTAATTCCCCGATCATCACCGGCAGATCCACCGTGACCGCCAGCTCCGTGCCGGCCTGCAGCGCCTTCCCCAGGTCCCCCATCATCTGCTTCAACATATCCAATGCCCGGAAGACGACATCCGCCACCGCCCCACCGAAGACATTGCGGTCCTTGCGCACGTCATCGAGCAGACTCTCAGCCGCATGCGCCAGCTCCCCGATCGGCGTCAACCCGATGAACCCCGATACGCCCTTGATGGTATGGAAGGCCCGGAAGACCGCGCCGATGGCATCCTTGTTGGCCGGGTCGCTCTCCAGCCGCAGCAGGTTCTCGTCCGCCGTGTCAAAATGCTCCTGGGCCTCGCCCACAAAGTCCGCCGCCAGCTCGCGATCGCCAATCGGCACCGTTTGCCGCACCACGGCGTCCCCGGTCCCTGCCCCCGGCACCACCGTCCCCGCCGTAGCCGGCGCAGACACGGGGCGCTCAAAGCGCTCTAGCAGCGACGCCAACCCGTCGGGCATCACCCCTTGGGCATAGGCCAGAACGGCCCGTTCCAACCAGTCCTTAGCCGCAAACAAGACATCCGCCGACACCGCCTGCTGCGCGGCATCGGTCTGGCAGTCCAGATAATCTTCCAGTTTGTGGCAGGCCTGCGCGATATCCGTCACCCCGCAAACCCCGGACTCCCCCTTCATGGTATGGATCATGCGACGCAAAGCCGCCAGATGGCTAGCGGCGCCATCCTGCTCAAAAGCCAGAATCGTCTCATCAATCTCTGGCAGGACCGCCTGCTGCTGGGCAATAAAGGCCTGAAACAGATCGTCGTCAATCACCGGTGAAAGCGCCAGACCGGTCAGCGCCTCCCGGCCTCGTTCGGCCGCGCCGACCGCCTCGTGCGTTGGCGTACCAGACGACGCCGTCGCGTCCCGTGCCGGCACCGGCGTCGGGCGGCCCATCTCAAGCGGAAACTCGGCGGCATGCGCCAGGCAGAGAATGGACTGCAGGGCGGAAACCGTCTGGCAAACCGTCTGAAGATCGCGATCTGGCGCGTCAGACTCCTCCAGGATCATGCGCTCCAGCAACGTAGCTGCCGCTACCGCCGCTGCGGCGCATCGCGTATGCTCCGGATGTCCCGCGGCATCCACGGCGTGCCCCAGCTCCTTCAAGGCCTTGGCCATCTTGGCCAGGGACGGAAGATTGCGTCGATCGAGCAGGACCGAATCCTGGGCAAGCTGCTCTACCCGACCTGCCAGGCAAGTGGCGGTCTCCGCGTCCAGTATGGTGCCATCCTTGCTGCCAGCCATGTGAAAAGCTCCCGGCGTGGGTACGACCGCCCCCGCCCCTAGGCCCGTTTCTCCCGGATCAATTCCGACAAGCGCTGTTCGTCATCCACAAAGGCCAGCAACCGCCGCTCTCGATCCACCAACTCCTCGCGCGCGGTCCCGGTCACTTCCTCACGACCCGGCGTGTTCCCCCGGAAGGCGAGGCGCTGATGGATCTCCGCCGCCGCCTCGCGTGCCTGGATCGTGCTCCGCCGCAGATGCTCCCGCGCCGGCCCCCACTCCTTGAGCTTGATCTGGATGCGCCCGATCCGCTGCAGCGCCGAGACTTCGCTCATCGGATCCTTGCTGAACGTAGCAATCGCCAGCGAAGCCTCATAATAGGCGATGGCCTGCCGCAGCGCCGCCTCTTCCGTGACGGGCAAGGCCGGCCAGACGCCGCGCAGCTCGCCAAACAGCCGGTCCAGTTGCGCGGCCGTCTGCTCGCGTGCACCATCCACCGTGCCCATATCCCGATAGAGCCAGGCCACCAGCATGCAGTACTTGGCCTGCGTCAGATAGTCCTGCTTCACCTTGCTGCCAATGAAATCCCAGATTCGCAGGGCCAGCAAGTGCAACTTAAACGCCTGATAGAAGCCCAGGGACGCTAATTGGATCCCATCGCAAAGCTTTTCCAGCGTCACACGGTAGGCGACCTCCGTGCTGGCAGCCTCCTTCAACCAGGCTGCCACAGAGTCCAGACGGACCAACACCCCCTTCAAAGGGGCCTGGAAATCCGCCGCCTCTGCCGTAAAGCGGCACCCCGTACAATGCCACATAGCCAGCAGCGGCGGGTGTACCCCCTGGGCGCCCGCCCGGAACTGGTACCCGCTGGGCTGCAAGTCCACCTCGCGACCGCTGTTCCAGAACTGGCGCGGATTCAGCCGGTATTGCACACCCGCGAGTCCGCACATGGGACAGACCGCAGAACAAGAAACGATCGCGGTAGCAGACGCCGGCGCCTCGCGACCATTGATTGTGGCGACTTGTTTCATCATGACATCCCGGTGATTCCCATCCAACCGCGCCTCTGCCGACGCCGGCCGCCATGCGCCCAGTCCCCACCATCCGCCCCAGCGGGAGCCGCTCGAACCGGCCATGGCAGGAAGAATCTAGCATGTCAGCCGGGGAAATACATGTCAAAAAAAGAGAGAGGCGGGGTTCCCCCCGCCTCTCTCACCGGACGTACCCGACTGGTGCCACGTCGCGTTCTGCGCAGCGCAGTTACTGGATGAGGCGCATCACGCTCTGCGGCAGCGAGTTCGCCTGCGCCAGCATGGCCGTACCAACCTGCGACAGGATCTGGAACTTGGAGAAGTCCGTGGCTTCCTTGGCCATGTCCACATCGCGGACCTGGCTTTCCGCCCCACGAATGTTCGACTCATACGTCCGCAGACCTTCCAGCGTATGCTTCATACGAGCGCTCTGCGCACCGAGCGTAGCGCGCTTGGCGCTGATGAAGTCCACTGCGGCATTCACGGTACCAACCGCAGCAGCCGCCGTACTCTGCGTGTTAATCATCACCGTGGCCGGCACGCTTGTATCACTGGTGATGACCGCGCCCCAAGTCACGGCGCCCGTGACCACATCCGTGGCGTCCGACTTCAGATTAATACCGGTCAGTGTGAACGTCTGATCAGTATTTGGGCCCACTTGCAGATTCACGGCCGTCCCATCGAACAGCGTTCTGCCGTTGTAATTACCCGCAGCGGCATTGACTCCCGAGGTTGTGGTGGTAATACGTTTGATCTCATCCTGCATCTGGGTGAATTCCTTTTGCAGCGTATCACGGTCCGTCGAGGTCTTGGTTTCATCATTGGCGGAGACCGCCAACTCACCCATACGACCCGCGATGTCTTGGATCTTCTGCATCCAGGAGTCAGCCGTCTGCGCATAAGAGAGCGCGTTCTCGATGTTCTGGGCCGCCGCAGCGCTGTTACGAGCCTGGGCGCGCAACCGTTCGCTGATGGCCAAGCCGGCCGGATCATCGGCGGCCGTCTCGATCTTCATGCCCGAAGACAGCCGGGACATGGAGCCGCGCAGATTTTTGACGTTGTTGGTGTAGCTCTTCCACACGGAAAAAGCCGGGGCGTTATTGAGAACTTGCATGACGATTCCTCCTTGAATCCATCCTACTGAGTACCTTGATCACGTGCCCCTCCAGCCATACATCCATGCATGTCAGGAAGGGTTGGCTGCGCGTTGTCTCACGAGTTTCTCTGGCTGCGCACAACTCACTTGTTTCAACCAGAGTCCCGAACCTGCGAATTTTTTTCTGTCACTGACCTCCTTGCGTTGGTCTTGTTCCTCTTGCTCTGCTTGTCCCTCTATTCGGAGGCTGGCCACGAATATTTAGAAATTCGCTTCTGGAACCCCGCCCCCCACCCCGACCGGCAAAACTGTCCGGTCCCTATGGCACCCCCCCCCACCACCCCCTGGCCGGACCAGCAGCCAAGTCGCTCGGATAAGAAAACCGCATAAGCCAGGACGAAACCGCCCCCGTCGGCACCCCTTGCCGCTCCTTCCGGCAGGTTTGTCCCATCTTCCCGTAAAACACCCCGTTTTACGCGTGGCATGAGCGGTGCTATGGCTTCGCAGCGTAATCAAACCACGCACTACCAGCCGCCGCAAAGAGACTTTCAAGCAACCTAAGCAGTGATCAACGGTTCTGCCGCCTGAGGCGAACCACCACCACAAAGGAGAAACAGCCACACCGCATACCCCACAACCGTCTCAAGATCTCAACCCGGCCCGTCAGGGCCGGTGCAGGACTCGCGGCCCAAAACACGGCTGGCCGCTGCGGGTCCAAAGAAACAAGGCCTGACCGGCGGCGCGCAAGGATGCGCACCGCAGCGTTACACTAAGAA
>CAYSHQ010000039.1:0-10831 GCA_964430835.1 uncultured Lentisphaerales bacterium | reverse complement strand
GGGTCCGGCGGCCCCGCCCTACCTCCCACGCGTGGTTCATTCACCTGAACCCTGAACCCTGGACCCTGAACCCTGAACCCTGATCCCTCCTTTCTCCCCCCCTTCCTTTCGGCATTGTCTTCCGGCGTAATTCCCGGTACACTATAGGGCGTATTAGGCGGTTTATTCACAGCGTCCCTTTTTTGGCTGGGTGCCATCCTTATGTGCCCTGTTGTTGCTCTGCTTGCGGGAGGTTTAAGCCATGACTCAGGCAACCGGTAATCCACGAACCCTACATCGTCTACTGGGGGTGCTCGTGCTGGCGTCGGCCCTGTCGGTCCGGGCCGATTCGGTCACCCTGACGCTCGGACCCACCCCGGCCAGCGCGGTCACCAACGGCACGCTGGTGCCGATTACGGTGACGGCCATCACGAACGGCGCGCCCAACCTGGTGGCGACCTCGCTCACCTTTCGCACCCTGGCGCCGCTCTGTACCAACACCTGGAACACCCTGCCGCTAACCCCCGGCGATTCCCCCACGAATTTCCTCGCCATAATTCCGCGCCTCCCCACCGGCAAGGTCGAGTTCGCCGCTAGTTGTACCTATGTGGACAGCAGCACCCTGCTTACCTCCACCGTAGTGTCGGCGACGACTAACTATACGGTGGGCGCGGTGCTGGAAAATATCCGGAACCAGACCTTTGAGAGAGGGTTTTGGAACAATAGTGGGAATCCGCTTTACAACGCGAGCGATTCGGTAACCGGTTGGACGGGGACGCTGATGCAAGTAGTTGCCACTACTGATCGTACACCGAGTTTAAATAGTTCGGCGTATTGTGCCAGGTTCCGCAATGCAAGCGGCGCTGCGATTGTATCGCCAATCTTAGCAACGGGGATTGGCGCAATCTATTTCGAGGCAGGGCTGCGCATTGCCACTGTATCCTTGCCAGCAATGGCGCAAACAATTGTTGTACAGATTTCGACCAACGATGGGGCGGGTTGGACGGATCTGCGGTCTTATACGCTAACCCCGGCAGGCGTTATAGGGGATTCGGATGTGCGTGCGTCCATCCCAGTAAACCTGCGCAGGCCGGCGCGTCTACGCATCTATCAGGCTACCTCTTGCGCAGGCGGCGCACAGTCTGTTTATGTGGATAATATCCAGATTTCCCATCCCCCTGTCGATGTTCTTCTTTCAGAACCAGCTAATCCTGTCTCGCCTGTGGATCCCGTCACGAACGATACGGTGACGATCTTGTGTAGCGTGCAGGATCATTCCACGAATGCGCCCTCCATCAACCGGCGTATGAAATTGTTTTATGCCTGGACTGCGACGAATGGTGCCGCAGCCAGCACGAATTCATTGATCATGACCAATAGCCCGGCGCTGCCGGACCAATACTCAGCGGTAATCCCTGCTCTGGGTGCTGGCACCAACCGCTACTACTATCGCTGCGAGTTTGACGGCTATTACTCTACCAACAGCGAGCGGCGTGGTCCGTATTACCTCTCCACCAGCGGGCAGACCTCAACCAACGTCATACCACCAACCACCAACCAGTTCTCGTATGCGATCAATGCCTCGAATGTACGAGCCATGCGGTTGCTCCCGGCCGGGGGGCTCGGCTTTGGCTTGGTCGTCACCAATGCGACCACGACCAATACCTTGCTGGTCTGTAACGATGGTAATGCCTCGCTGAATATAACGAACATCCTGTCAGATTCGCCCTGCTTCGCGGCCTCACCCACCAGCTTTGCGGTGGCGGCGCAGCGCACTCAGAGTGTGAGTGTGGTCTTCCAGCCGCTGACCAATGGACCGTATGTTGCCACGCTGACGGTGCTCTCCGATAAGACCACCGGCGCGAACACCTGTGCCCTGACCGGCACGGGCGCCAATCCCGAGGAGGTGACGACCCCCTCCCTTTCCGGTGCGACGAGCGGGACGCTAGCCCAGATGCTTAGCTTTACTGCCACCAATGCCAGCAACAATTGGGGGTACAGCTTGCAATACCAGTTCACCAGCAGCGATGGCTGGACCTCTGGTTGGTCCGCGTCCACCTCGGCCAGTAATGCCTGGAGCGCCTTGGGAACTAAGCAGGTCTATGTGCAGGCCCGTAGCGCTACGAATCCGGCGGTGCGCTCGGCGTTGTCGACGCCCTTCAGCGTGCTGATCACGAACACCGCGCGTATCAACCTCGGCGGCGTTGCCAACTTCGGCATTGTCGGCCTGAATTTCTCCAACAACCTGGTCCTGCAGATCAGCAACGCCGGCCCCGGTGTGCTGACGATTAGCAACATCACCATCACGAACAGTATCTTCACGAGCCTGACGACCAGTCTGAGCGTGCTACCGAACACCAGTTCGAATGTGCTGATTCAATTCGCGCCCGTGGCACCCGGGGTCTTTACGGACATCGTGGTGGTGGCCAGCGACGCGACGTCCGGCACCAATACCTGGCGCGTGATCGGTACCGGCGAGAAGGTCTTTGCGCCGTCCATCCTGCCGACCAACACGGTGAACACCCTCTATCTAACCAACACGTTCACCACCACAACCACGAACAGTACCGGCGAGGCGCTGAACTATCAGTTTGACTGGGGCGACGATACGGCCTTGATCTGGAGCACGAATGTGGCCTCGGGGGCCTCCTTTGTTACCAACCATGCCTGGCAGCGCCTCGCGGAGCCTGGTGCCGTTACGGTGCGGGCGCGCTGTGCCACGCATACCAACTCCATCTCGGATTGGTCCGCGCCGGTGACGGTCACCATTACTAATGCCTATGTGATCGGTGTATCGCCTGCTCTGTTGGATTTTAAGGCTCTGTCGACGAATCAAACGACCGCGCTCACCTTGGCGCTCACCAATATCGGCAACGGCACCTTTAACGTGGAGTCTCTAAGCTTCCCGTCCAGCGCGTTCAGCTCGGCGGCGTTTCCCCCCATTCAGCTCGCGCCCGGGGCCGGGGCGTTAGTGACGCTTACATTCGCGCCTCTCACTACTGGGTGGTATGGTGGGACCATTACCGTCAATGCCGATCAGGCGCTAGGCGGTACGCGCACGGTACAGGTCACCGGCCTCTGCGAGGTGGTGGATGCACCGGTCTGTACCAACGCGTTTCGGGTTGGGCATGTCAATGAAGCCCAGTCCTTCGGCTTCACCAGTGCCAGTACCAGTGGCGAGGCGCTGCAGTATTTCTACGATTGGGGCGATGGCACCACCAACAGTTGGACGAATAGCGCGGCCCTGGCGCATGCCTGGAGTGCCACCAATGATTACGCGCTGCGGGTGCGGGCGCGCTGTCAGGCGCATACGAATATTGTCTCGTCCTGGTCGGCCACCAATCTGGTGCGCATCTACGCGGCCCCGCTCTTTGCTTTCAGTCCGCAAACCAACGGCCAGCCGTTTCAGGTGACCATGACCGCCACCGGCGCCGCCCCGGCCACGGTCTCCAACTGCGTCTTCTATTTCCTGCCGCCGCTGTCAACCTACGCCCAATCGACCAATATGGCGTTGGTGATCGGCAATGACTGGAGTGCATCCATACCAGCCTTGAGTGCCGGCACAATGGGGTATTACCTACAGTACATGCGAGCGGGCGTGCCGCTGCGCTATCCCGCCCTAACGAACCAGAGCATGGCCATCACCAACGCCTTGAATTCAGTGCGCTTCATGAGCTTTGAGAGCGCGACCTGGAACAATAGTGGGAATCCGCTTTACAACGCGAGCGATTCGGTAACCGGTTGGACGGGGACGCTGATGCAAGTAGTTGCCACTACTGATCGTACACCGAGTTTAAATAGTTCGGCGTATTGTGCCAGGTTCCGCAATGCAAGCGGCGCTGCGATTGTATCGCCAATCTTAGCAACGGGGATTGGCGCAATCTATTTCGAGGCAGGGCTGCGCATTGCCACTGTATCCTTGCCAGCAATGGCGCAAACAATTGTTGTACAGATTTCGACCAACGATGGGGCGGGTTGGACGGATCTGCGGTCTTATACGCTAACCCCGGCAGGCGTTATAGGGGATTCGGATGTGCGTGCGTCCATCCCAGTAAACCTGCGCAGGCCGGCGCGTCTACGCATCTATCAGGCCGCCGCCTGTGCCGGCGGCACCCAATTTGTGTATGTCGATAACATCATCATCTCGCCGCCGCCAACGGATGTACAGATTACCGAAGTGTTCAAGAACCCTGGCTACCCAAACTGTAAGGATCCGGTGCGGGTGCGCTGCCAGACGGCCGATTACACGAATCTGGTGACCGGCGCAGTGGATGCGCCGTCGGTGAATCGCCGCCTATCGGTCTACTATAAGCATGATAGCATGAGCAGTTTTGTCGCGAGCAACATGGTGGCCACCGGGGCAAATTCCTACGAGGGCGAGATCCCGACCAGTGCGGTCGGCGCCATGCAGTACTACTTCCAGTGCGATTTTGACGGCTATTACTATTCGAACAATATCTATGCCGGTACGGCATTGGCGAATCTCTACCCCAGCGAAAAGATTTCGCCCGCCTACTTGCCGGACCCGCGCGCGGATTCCGTGCTGGCCAGCTATCCTGTGCCCACGACCGCCAACGCGCTCAACTATACGATCCGCCCGTTCCGCTCCGAGCACGAGAGTGTCTGGATCCAATGCACGCCGACTAACGCCGCGCGCAAAATGGACCTGGTGGATGACTACACCTGGCAGGGAACCACGCTGATCACTGGCATCCCCAACCTTACCTGGTATTATCAGGGGTATGCCCCCTACAGCAACAATGCCACGGCCTTGGGGACCGTCGCAACGTGGGGCGATAATAATCAGTACCCGTACCACTATCCCCCCTTGAGCGGGGATGCCGAGCTGGGCGCCAGTTCGGCGCTGCAAGCGGAGTTGGTCTATAGCGGGCTACTCCTGCACCGTTTCACCACGACTGCGGGCAGCTACCTGGTGCGCAAAGGGGTCTACCAGACTTTTGATGACTGGCCGGCACGGCCAGATAACTTTGAGGATAGTCTGGGCATCCATGGCGTGCAGTTGTTCACGGAATATTTTACGGACTGGGCGAGCGAAAGCTACCCGGCTAATGGCGCAACCAATATGAATTTTACGGAGGCCTCGTCTGCCGGGTATAGCACGCCTACGGTGATTGGTGACTATCTGGCTTGGGGCGCTGTCTGTGCTACGCAGGTCGTGGAGCGCGGTGCGCTCGCTACCGCGAATCGGGCGATGCTGCTGAATAATAGTCCCTTGGCGCCGGGGTGCGTCTGGAACACCAGTAAGGGGGTCACCGAGGGGCTACGTGCCCTCAACCTGCGTGCGCGCCTGACCCAAAACGATGGGCGGTACGCCCTCTATACCAAGGATCTGGCGGCGCTGGACTTCACCACCAACGACTGGGTCAAGTCCTACCGGCTGACGAATACGTTCTATGCCGCCTCTATGTCCCCGGACTATGCCTCGCTCTCCACCCTCTTTTGCTATCGACGGGACCCCGCCAATGCCATGGACTTCGGCACATTCTATGAGTTGCGGCTGACGCAGCAAACCGAGAGCACCATGCGAATGCAGCTCTTCCGCTGGAAGAACGGTGTGATCGAGGCCGCGATCCCCAACGCGAATACGTATGCCGATGCGAATGGGGTTTTAACCGACCCCGTGCCGCTGCAGATGGAGCTCTTCTGGACCAACGTGGCGGCGGAAGTGCACTTTGCCGGGGGGGTCACGCGTGCGGGGGCGCCCTTGTTTACGCTCAGCACCAATACTTGGCGGGATACCACGCCGGGCTGCCTTACGAATGGCGGCGTGGTCGGCTTCCTGTGTAAGGACGCCGAGATGGTTGTGAGTTCCCTCGAGGTCTATCGGGGTACCAACGTGGATGTCGGGGCACGCTTCTCGGAGGCGGGTTTTGTGCCGAGTAGTTGGTATTTAGGGTATACCACCGCCAAACCGGCCTGCTGGTCCATTGCGAATGGTCTGTTGAGTCGCCCCGTGACAACCTCGTACCTGGGCATCGACACCATCCGTACCGGTACCACGGGTACCCGCGATCCGGACTTCACGCCCTGGTTGGCGACGACGCAATATGGCGTCAGTTCGTTCAGCTATACCACTATCACCTATGCGCCCAACTTCTGGGATCAGGTTTATGTGCGAACCCGCTTTGCCAGCGGCGAATTGCCGATCGTGGTGGACGATCTGTCGCTCGCTCCGTGGCGCGCGTATACCCGTGGGTTCGATCGGAATCAGGATGCCACCCTCGCCGGCGTCAAGTTCTGGGATTGGACGACTGCCCGCCAGCAGTACGATTGGTCGCAGAGCGATACCGGGTGGCTCCTTTTTGAAGCCATGGTGACCCGCGAGAGCACCAATCCCTGCGTGGCGCTGCAGGCTTCCCGCGCCAACACCAACCTCTCGCAAGGGGTCTGGTCCCTGCTGTTGACCAATGGTCTGGGGTCCATCGCCTTCCGCGCCACGGTCACCGCCGGCACCTCCCGCTATCTGGTGGAAGCCACAAACCCTGACAGCCTAGAGGAGTGGTGGACCGTGGAGAGCTTCTCCAATAATGTGGGCGATGGCGCCGTTAATCGCTTTGTCCCGGTGCGTCTCCCCGAGCTCACGGGGCGCATCCGCATTGTGCAACTCCCCACAGTGACGACGAACGGTTTCTGGACCGGCGAAGGGAGTTCGCCCGATGCCATCCTGACGCTGGACAACCTGACCGTCCGGGATTACCCACCTACGGATGATGGCACCTGGCGCGCCTACAACTGCCTGATCGCCAGTCCTTCGACGAATAACCAGACCATCAGCCGCTCGTATGAAGGAACTAACTTGGTTGACCACCGGACCTGTTACCTGAACAACAGCCCCACCAATGGCGTGCTGTCGCCTGGCAACCTCTCAGAATCAAACCCCTACCTCCAGTCGCCCAAGGTAGACACTGGCATTGGCCAGATCGCCTTCTACTATCGCGCCTGGGATGCCACCCCCGCGCAGCTCTCCATCCAAGCCGCCCCGTCGGAGGCTGGCCCCTGGACGGTGCTCACGAACTTTACGGTGACCAGTACGAACTACGCCTGCTTCGATTCCGGCACCACCTCGTACGCCCCAAACGATCCAATTGTGCGGATCTACGTGCCGAATGCGCTGGCCACCCCGGCCACCACCGGACGCCTCTGTATTGATAATGTGATGGTGGCCGAGGCCGTCCGCCCCCGCTATACCATTGCCGATGTCCAGCTCCTGCCGGCCCAGCCGCTCGCCACCAACGAGGTCGGCGTGCGCGTTACGATTGACCGAAAGGTGATGGATCCGCAAGGGATCCGCCTCTTCCTCAGCTATGTAACGGGCACGAGCAACTGGGGGTACCGCAACTGGTGGGGGACGGGAAGTGCGCCAACCGCCGGGGTGCCGTATGTGGAACTAACCTGCATCTCTGCGCCGAATGTGACCCCGCAGGTCTTTGCCTCTACCAATAGCGCCTTCATTCCGCCCAAGAATATTGATGAGGTGGTGCAATACGTGGTCTGGGGAACTTGCGCGAACTGGACCAACTACCCGATCTTCCAGGAGGCCAATACCTTCACCAACCCCTCCTGGTACTCCCCTGTGGACCTGAACCGCGACTTCGCCGCTCAAGGATGGTCCCCCTATTACTATGTCTACTCCTGCCCGCCGGGGAGCGTCTGGGTGAATGAGATTAATTATAACGATTACAATGAGGGTGATTACGGGAATGAATATGTAGAAGTCGTTGGTCCAAATAATGCTAAGTTAGGGAAATGGCAGATTGATTTGCTCTACAACGATGGCATGACTTGTTATGACGGGTGCACTGTCTCAAACAGTGTATTTTTGCCGAATGACATCAACGGGTGGGGCTTCTTTGTTTGGGGTGATGAAACCGTTGCGCATGTAGACCATACCTTTGCCGAGCCAAAAGAGTTAAATATTTCCGCAATTGGTGGAGTGCGACTTGTGCGAAGCATGGGAGCGTGGGAAGATCTGGTTTGTTGGGGATCTTCGTATTTGTCGGGACGTGATCCGCCATTTCGATATGCTTACGATAAGAGTGACATCAACCCCTTATACTTGGCAGGTTTGATAGGATCAAACAAGTATAATTTCGCTTGGTATTCGTGGGATGGGTACTGTACGCCAGGGGAGCCCAATCCAGGGCAGTCTTTCGCTGATATGTTGCCCATCGGATTGTGCTACTACCTAACATCTGTTTTTGGGTCGCATGGCGCGCACAGCTTGCCGTCGAGTCGGGTGTCACTGGCGGCGGGAAGTACGACCTCGGTTACGTATACGGCGGATGAGTGGTATCGCATCCAATCGTTCGCGACGGACGGCGCGGCCAATGCGGCGGCCGTGGATAGTAAGCAGTTTGTCTGGGCCGTGACGAATATGCAGCAGAATTACAGCAACAGTGTGAGCTTCTATCCGTTGCCAGAGGGGCTGAACACGAACAGCGCGCCGGTGTGGTGGCTCGCGGGTTTTGGCCGGACCGAGAGTGCGCCGTTCTTTGGGCTTAGCGATGGGTATAGCGTGTCGAAGGAGTATCTGCTGAACATGAACCCGTATGTTTCGAACGCGCCGCATCGCTTTACCGTGGAGGCGTTGGCCGTTACAGGCAGTACGGTGAACGTCACGGTGCAGTTGTTGGAGAGCACCGATGCCGTGGTCTACTATGCCCAGCCGTATATCAATGGCACGCTCTACCTGATGGGTACCACCAACCTGAATGGCGGGAGTTGGTCGTCTGTGGCATCCCAGGCGCCGACGAGTGTCTTCGATGCCAACGGGCGCAAGGTCTTCTCCTTCCCCGCCCAAACAAATCGGTTCTATAAGGCGTATATTCAGTAGGTCGTGGTGCTTGGTGCTTGGTGCTTGGTTCTTGGTTGCTGGCGCCATAACCATGAACCCTTGGGACGCGCAGGTTCCACCATGAAGCGGTCAGTAGCCCCGGCCCGCCCCGGGCCGAGGGCGGAATGCGGCGCAGTGCGTGTATGGGCTTTGGCCGCGCTGGGCTCGGGGGCGAGCCCGCGCTACGCGTATGGCTGCGGGCGTGGGCCGCGCCTGGGTCTGACGCGATGACTATTGACTAGGTGACGCCGGTTTGGCACACCTGACACCTGACCCCTACTTGCTGCCCTTGCTCTGTGGCGGGGTGCGCCAGCGGCGGTGCATCCAGAGATATTGCTCGGGATAGCGGCGGATCATGGTTTCCAGGCGACGCGTGAGTTCTTCGGTAATCGTGCGGGCCTCGGCCTCGCGATCACTGCCGGGTGTGCCGACCAGTATGGGTGGCGTCACCAGCATGCGGTAGCGCAGCGGTCCGAGGCGGATCAGGCAGCCGAAGAGGAGCGGGTGGCCGGTGATCAGGTGCAGCCGCGCCGGCGAAGAGTGGACGGAGGCGGGGCGGCCGAGGAAGTCCATCCAGAGGCCGTTGCGGCCGGCATGCTGGTCCATGACAATGGCCAGGGCAGCGCGGCGTTCTTTCCAGGTGCGCAGCAGCTCCGGCGAGAAGCCGTGCGCTTTGGGGAGCACGGTCAGGTCGGTGCGGAAGTGGTCTTCGACGAGGAAGCGCTGCACATAGGGGTTGCTCATGGGGCGGGCCAGGCCATAGATCGGACGGAAGAGCGAGGCCCAGAACCCGGCGATCTCCCAGCACCCCAGATGCGCGGTGGCCACCAGCAGCGGTTGGTCGGCGGAGAGGATCAGGGCTTCCTCCGCGGGGGTCGCCTCGAGTTCGACATGTTCGCGCCAATTTTCGCGGGTGATCACCTGCGGGGCCTTGAGCGCTTCCAGCACGTGCCCCAGGAAGTGTTGAAACGAGCGGCGCGCCAACTGGCGGGCCGCCTGCGGCGAGGTGGCGATGCCTGAGCGCAGTAGGTTTTCTATGGCCACGCGTTTGCGGCGGCGTGACAGGCGGAACCAGAGGGCGCCCAGCCGCGCGCCCACCGAGTAGGCGCGGCGGGCCGGCACCAGGCTGAGTACCAGCCAAACCCCGCGTAGCGCGGCGTATTCAATCAGATAGCGGATGGTTAGGAGCATGACGGGCGCAGGGGCGGTGGTAGGTGGTAGGTGTTAGGTGGTTGGTTCTTTGTTCTTTGTTCTTGGTGCTTGGTTGCTGACGCCTGGGTAGAGGGGGAGAAAGAAAGGTGGTAGGTGTTAGGGCGAATGAGGATGTGTTTCAGCACAACGCCCCCGCGCGACTGCGCCGCAAGGAAACTCTGAGGTAACTTTATCGGCAGATGCATCCGAAAACATTCCTAATCGTAATGAGGCGCTTACAAAACTCCCGGTTTTGCAAGCGGAGGGTTCAGGGTTCGGGGTTCAGGAGTCGTTTCCGGCCTGATCTCTGGCATCCTGAACCCTGACTCCCGGCGTTTCCTCGGGTTTTGCAAGCGATCACGATTACGAAGCAAGCAGTCATTGCGACGACCTGAAGTTACTGGTAAGGGGGGGTAGAGGGCAAGCTGTTTTGCGAGGAACCTGAACCCTGACCCCCGAACCCTGAACCCTGACCCCCGAACCCTGAACCCTGACCCCCGAACCCTGAACCCTGTCCCCTGTCCCCGTCCGCTCTTCCTGCCATCGCTCGCTCCCACCGCCTGTCCGCCTCCCCCGCTACAGCGACAAGATCTTGCACAGGCGTACAAAGTAGCGGTGGTACTTGTCGCCGGTGTCCGGATCGGTGGATGGCACTGGATCGCGCCAGACCTGGAAGACTGCGCGGGCCGAGCCGAGAATCGAGCCGTTGTTCAAGCGGTTCCCTGCCAGCTCCGAGCCACCGCCATACTCAAAGGTCATGGCATCCGCCCGCACAATGATCGTGTAGATCTGCTGCCGCGTGGTGTA
>CAYSHQ010000038.1:0-10832 GCA_964430835.1 uncultured Lentisphaerales bacterium | reverse complement strand
CGGATCCAGCGGACCGCTCGCGGCTAGCGGCTCTTGCGGCCGACGCGCGTACTGCGGCGAGACTTATCGCCCCGCCGCCCGCCCTGTCCTCCTCCGCCAGGTCGGTCTTGGCTTGGCTTGGTGGCCGGTCCCTTACGCTCTTTGCCTTTGGTTGCAGCTGGACCGAAGGAGTACCGTTGAGCCAGTCGGTTGTTTTCTGGCGTGGCGGCCGATCCGTGCACTACGGCAAAATCGGCCCGCCGCTGGTTGAAATCCACCCGCACCACATACACTTTTACCTTCATGCCGACGCGAAAAACCAGGTTATCCACACTCAAGGACTGGTTGGCGCTGTTGTGCCGGACAAAGTTGGAAGAAATCTGGGAAATGTGCACCATGCCCGTGACTTGAACCCCCTGCACATCCACAAACATGCCAAAGTTGGCGATCTTGCTCACCACCGCGTCGTACACCACCGGCTTCTGATCGTCGAGTTGCTGCTGCAGGAAGCGAAACTTTTTGATTTCGAGCAACGCCCGGGAGGCATCATCGGCCAGTTGTTCCCGCGCCGTGCAATGCGCCGCCGTACGTTTTAGATAGTCCAACGAAAGGCCACCGCCCCCACCCTTTTCACCTGCCAGCAGATCGGCTAACTGCCGGTGCAGGACCAGGTCCGGATAACGACGAATGGGTGACGTGAAGTGCGCATAATGTTCCTTGGCTAAACCAAAATGCCCGGAACCCTCGGCTGAATAGAGCGCCCGCTTCATGCTGCGCAGGATCATGGTGTGCATGTGCGCGGCAAGCGGATGATCGGCGGTCTCCGTCAGGAACTGCGCGAGGCGCCGTGGATCCGACAAGTCTCCGGATTTAACGCCCAATTGCAGCAAATTGGCGCGCAGTTCTTCGAGTTTGTCTTCCGCCGGAGGTTCATGCAGGCGCGCCAGGATGCGAATGCCGCGAGACTCCAGTTCCGTGGCAACGGCCTCATTGGCGGCGACCATGCATTCCTCAATCAATTGGTGCGACTCATCATGCGCCACAGCACGAATGCCCGTCATGCGTCCATCCGGGCCGATCAACACTTCGCTTTCTGGCACCTCCAGATCCAAGGCGGCATGCGCAAAACGGCGCTGGCGCAACTGCCGCGCTAACGCCCGCACCTGGGCCAGCAGGTCACGCGTTGGTTCCGGCACGCTCGCAAGACCGTCCGGGACACGCTGCATCATGATAGCCATGGCCTGCTCATAGGTGAGCCGCTGACGGGAATGGATTACCGTACGGGCGAACCTGCGCGCCACCATGCGCCCGTCCTCATCAAAGGTCATAAAGGCCGAAAAGGTCAGGCGATCCTCATTGGGTCGCAGGCTGCATTCGCCATTTGAGAGCTGTTCGGGCAGCATAGGAATCACTTTGTCGACTAAATAGACGCTGGTGCCTCGCGCCAGCGCCTCTTTATCCAGCACGCTATCCGGTCGGATAAAATGACTCACATCCGCGATATGCACACCCAAGATACGCCGGCCCTGGGCATCGGTCGTCAGGGAGATGGCATCATCAAAATCGCGCGCACGCACCGGATCAATCGTGATGATATATTCGCTGCGCAGATCGTCGCGTTTACCCGGCCGTTGCGCACGCGCCGCAACAGCCTCAGCTTCCTGCAAAACCGCCGCTGGAAATTCCTGCGGGAGGTCGAACTGCCGCAACACGACTTCGGTATCGAGCGACGGTTGATCCGCCGGGCCGATGACATCCACGATCTCGCCCTCGGGGGCAACATGGCGGTTGGCCCAATTGGTAAAGCGCAGCACCACGCGGTCCCCGTGGTTGGCGCCTTTGGCATCCGGCACATAGAAGTCAAAGCGATAGACGGGGTTCAAGGGCACCACACACAAGAATTTACCGGTGGTAGAAAGTGTGCCAACGATATCCCGCGGTGAGCGCTCGACAATCCGAATCACCTTGCCTCGTGGCTCCTGTCCCGCCGTGGCGGGATCAAGACGCAGAGTCACAGTATCATCCGGCAGGGCGGTACCGAGATCATCCGCGCCAATCCAAACCGTAGTGCCGGTGGCGCTGTCCAGCACCAACCCGGCTCCGGACCGGATCATCCGCAGTGCGCCGGTTACCAGGTCGGCGGATTTGCCGAGTCCAAATACGCCCGGTCGGAGTTCCACAATTTCGCCGGCGAGCACCATGCGTCGCAACAACCCCGGCAACTGTTTATGCTGCTTGCCGCGCAACTGCAAAGCCGTACTGATTTCGGCAGGGCGCCAGACTTTCTCCGTATCCTGAGCCAGCAGCGTACGTATGTGGGCGCGATCAATTTCGATATTCATATGATTTCCATCCCGCACACATGTTCGCAAGTCTGGCCGTCCGCCACAAGTACGGAAACGCACGACATTGCCGGGGCTTGGCGTCTTGGATGCGGCAGGTGTGATCCGGTTGCAGAAAAACACAGGCCCCATCGGGCCGTTCCGTCAGGGAAATAGCACGCCGATCTGGCGTCAAACGGGTGTACGCATCCGTAAAGGCATATACGGATAGGCCCACCAAGGCAGCCACGGCCTCCACCTCGCCGTCGTCCAGCATGACGTCGCCAGGTCCCCGGCAACAATTTCCGCAGCGCTGGCAGGCGAACCCTGCAGGCACATCCGGTATCGTTTCTGCGGTACTTTGCATGTCTCACTAGGACGATTGCAACACGTGCCAGACGCGCAACAGCTCGGAGACGCCCCAGGCTTGCGCACCGCAGCCGCGCCAGGCATGCGGCGCATCGCCATCCATGATTTCAGGGATTTGCGCCAGACACCCCGTGTTAGCAGGGATGGTGGCCGAGCCAAGGATAGCCAGCGCGGTCGAGCGGGCTTCAGGGCCATATAACCGGAACAGCGCCTCGGCATACAGCGGAAACTGCCACGTCCAAGCTGTACCATTATGATAGGCGGTTTTCCGGCTGGTGTCTTCATCCCCCGTGTATGCACCACGATACGGATGATGCGGCTCGTTAAGCAGCACACCATCGCGGCTTACTGGCAGTGGCAAGCGGACCGGTCGATCCGCCAGACTACGAATGCCCCCGGGAACCAGAAGCGTTTCGCAGGCCTGCAGAATGCGTGCGGCACGTGCGCCGCCGCCTCCGTAGGCACCCAGCGTCAGGGCCAGCAATTGATTGGGTCGCAGCGCATCATCGGCTACGGCCTGCGCCGCGGGTACGCCAGGCCCCGCACGCAAATTATCCGCCAGCCACTCTTCTTGCGACAGCCAGAAGTACCGTGCCAGCGAGGAGCGCGCTTGTGCGGCCAGCGGCCCCCAGCTGCCATCCACATGCTGTGCGAGCAGGTCGAGAAAAGTTATCCAGAGCGCCTGAATCTCAATAGGATATCCTTCCCGGGGCGTCGCGGCCGGGTAATTGGTATCCATCCAGGTGAAATGCGGCGGACTATAGATCAAGGCACTGTCACGGTCCATCCGGATGCCATTGGGTGTGCCGTCGCAATAATGCCGGGCAATTGAAACGAGCACCTCACGTAACGAACGCCGTCCGCAGGGGGTATTGAGCACCTGCGCAAACCCATCGGTCCGTATCAGATCTGCCGTGGCCACCCCCAGCCAAAGAGGTGCATCCGATGTGTCGCGGTTGGAATTATCCGTTCCGCGAATCATATTGGGCAATGTGCCCTGCTGCTCGAAGCGGGCAAACTCCTGAAGAATCCGGTGGGCGTCAGCGGCACGACCATCGGCAATGAGACCGCGCAGCACAATGAGGGTATCGCGCCCCCAGTCTAAAAACCACGGATAGCCAGCCAGCACGGTCAGCAGTTCGTCGCGTTTAACGACAAAAACGTCCATGGCCTGATGCAGAGCGTTCGCCAGGGGGACGCGATCAGCAGGCGCAGGCACCGGCGTCAGTGCCGAATCGGTGTGTTCAGCCTCCGGCACTTGCCAAGCATCTTCGCGTTCAGCGGTGACGACCGCATGCTCGCCCGCACGCAAATCAATCTGATACGAGCCGTGACTGAACAGGTCCGATGATCCATCCAGTCCGCGCACGGCATCATCCGGGTGGCCGACCATATAACTCCACTGGCTCTCATGGTGGAATTTTCCCGGCCGCGTACGCATGGAACAGACCTCGCCCGCCACGGGGCGAAAAACAAAACCGTGTGGCTCGGCCTGGATGGCCGCCGGCCAGCGATGCTCAGGCCCGGTAAAGGCCTTGGTCTTCTCATGAAAACTGCGCCACTCGATATCCGGCCGCAACACGATCGACACCGGACTATCATCTTTCAAACCGCTGTTAGCAGTCAAACGCGAGATGTGCAGGCGAATCCGGTTATGTCCGCGTGACATGGAGAGACGAAAAATCAATACGGCCCAACACCCCACCCCGGTGGGAACATGAAACTGCCAACTGGCAAACCGCCCCCCCGGATCCGCCTCGAAGCGATCCAGACACGTAACATCAATCGCATGCGAAAAATCATTATGCCGCAACCAGGCCCGACAACGTGTAAAAAAGACCGTTCGGTCGACCGGCACATGCGCATCCGTATTGACGGCCAGCAACGTATCGTATTGACTGCGAATCTCGCCCCAGCGGGCCTGCACTTGTGCGGTGGCCCCGCGCCCATTGCTCAATACGGCATACCGATGGTCAGCCATCCGCACGCCCGAACCGCATAACTGCGTGACCGCGTGTGCACACGTACCAGGCGTAAGTGCCACAATACTGGCGGTCGCGGCGGTGATGCCGTCCGGCGCGAACACATGCAGATCCAAGGCGTGCCAGACATGCTCCAGAGAGGAGCGGGGCACCGGCAGGAAGGCAACATGCTCCTTGTCCGTCCGTGGGTGACTTTCTTCCACCGCGACCACCCGATCTTGTTCCCGCAAGCGCGCGCGGAACGGATGCGCCGCCCGCACCAACAGCAGATGACCGGGCGGCACGCAAACCTGCCGGCGGCTGTCTTCTGGCCAATTCCAGCTCGTCGCCCGAGGCATAGCCCCGCCCCCCATCCGGGCGCAATAAGCCAACGGATCCTCCATCAGGGCCGCCCCCAGATCGTCTCGCTCTGTGGCGCGATCCAGCGTAAAAGAACCCGTCAGCCAATGACGGACCCGCATGGCATGCAAATTACGGCGGCGGCATACAATACTTTCGGGCTCACGCGGGTGTTGGCGCACGTTCTGCGCCAGCATCGTCAAGTCATCAGGCCGCGGCGACAAACACAACGTCTGCCCGGGCGCGAGATGGAACGATGTGCCAAGCAGGATCTCAGCACCGGACAGCAAGTCCCAAGCTTGACCTGCCTGAAAACAGGCTGCGGACCAACGTACGGGCTGGTAATTCTGCGCATCAAGATTAATCAGCACCAGCAAGGCGCCATGCTCTGTTACACCGGCGCCCAGACGCGCAAACGAGCGCAACACCGCCAAGGCATTCCCCTCCCCCTCCTGGATCAACCGGACGCGTGCGCCGGCCGCAAAGGCTGGGTGTTGTTCCAACATGGCATTCAGGCGCGCCAATTCCTGGATCTGGTTGCGAGGAGCATGCCAGTTCAGAGCAGAAGACCCGTGGACATCAATCTTCTCGGTCGCAAACCATTCCACCCCGTTGGCAATCCCGAAGGCCCCTTGCTGGGAAATAAGCGCCGCCAGAGCGGTACGCATCCGCGCATAGCCTTCGCCATGCGCGGCCAACCGACTGTTATCATGCGTTTCGGCAAAATGAATCAAGGGGCCGGTCCGAGCCCCCAACGACAGCGCACCTGGCAAATAATGATCGAAGGCACCCCGGTCATAAATCTGAAACAGTTCGGAATAGGCCCAGTCCAGGTTGGACTGCGAAATGAGTTGCTCGGTGACTTCGATCAACCCGCCCAAACCTTCTAACAGAAAAACGGTGTCGGGGAATTCCGCGCGGACGCGTGCCACCAGGTAGGTCCATGTCTCGGCCGGAATCATGTAGCCCGCATCACAGCGAAACCCATCTACGCCTTGCCGGACCCAATATAAAAAGACTTCCGCCATAAAGGCGCGCAAGGCCGGGTGCTGATAGTCGAGTTCCACAAGGTCAGCCCAGACAACGCCCCAGGCCCCGGGAGAAATAAACGAACCATCCGCCGCCCGGCGAAACCATTCCGGATGATGATTCTGCAACGTGGACGCCCACCCCGTGTGATTGGCGGGCATATCAAGAAAAATGCGGGCGCCGCGCGCATGCACCGCATCCACCAGTTCGCGGAATTGATCAAGCGGTGTCGCCCGTTTGTCAAACTCCGCCAGCGCCGGATCCACGGCCAAGAAATCCGTGCCCGCAAAGGGACATCCATACCGCCCCATACGCGCAAACGTGGTCGGCACCGGATGAATGGGCAGAAGTTGCAGAATACGGAAGCGCATCTCGCCAAGAATAACGTCCAAATGACGAATCAGATCCCGAAACGTGCCGGACGGCGGAATGACGGTATAGCCATGTGCATCCAGCTGCCGCTCCCATTCATGGCAGGTGGACACCCACGGATTGTGTTTAATCGATGGCCCGAACTGCCGGACAAACGCAGTATAAACCGTATTGGCACAGGCCGTATGCGCAGGCACCACCTTGATCGTCAGGTTGTCACCGACGGGCCAGTCCGGCACCTGACTACCCTGCGGCATGAAACAAGCCTTACCCGCGAAGGCACCAACTTCAAGCAGCGGGATACACACCCGATACATGCCATGCCCCATCGCCGACATAGGTATGTCATGCCAATCCCGCGCCAGCGGAGGCGTGTCATCCTCCGTATGCGCAATAATCTCCCGGCGCCGAATGGCAGCTTGCCCTAGATTGGTACGAAAAACAGCTTGTCCCTGACGGCGTTCATCATGACGCAGGGTGACTTCCAGCACATCGCCAGCACATGCCAGCAACTGGGAGCCTGGAGCAGGGATTTGTTCGGGGTGCCTCACGATTGCTTTGGTCGCAGGGAACCGGTGGTGAGTTGCCAAGCTCGGCGCACCGCCCTTATGACCCCTCCGTACATACGATTTGAGTGGCAGTCATTTTTGCAACAATGGACCCCAATAGCCAGCAGAAAAACGAGTGCGAAACCGCTGTCATGACCGGCGCGCACGTAGTAAAATATGGCTTTCGACAGCTATGCATGCACACCAGGTATCTCCCGACTTCGCAGCGCGTACCCCTCGGTATCAAGGGGTGTTGCTCTATCTTCTGCCGGCTTTAATGGATGCCGCCCTGTCGCTGGTGCTGTTTGTCGGCACGATTCGTGTGGCTCGGCTGGCGGGAGATGCCACACATACCGCGTCCATTCTGGCGGTTTGGAGCGGGATCTATATCGCGGCCTGTCCATTTATCGGCCACTGGGTCAATCCGCGAAATGCCCGGAACATGACCCTTTGCGGCGGTCTGCTTTTTGCCATCGCCAGCTTGGGTCTGGCGAGTACCGGCAAGTATATCGTGCTGCTTGTCCTAACGGGGGTGACCGGATTAGCCAGCGCGTTCTTCTTTATCTCCTTTCAGATGTTTATGCGGGCATGGAATTCAGCCGAGGGGCGCCCACTCCCCTATTCTGTCGGCATGTACACATTTGCCTGGAGCCTGGGCTTTGCCTGCGGCCCGCTGGTCGCCGGAGGTATCATGCAAAGCGCCCATGCGGATAGCGGCTGGCGCATGGCGTTTCTCACAGGGGGCGGGATTGCCCTGCTCTTATCCGCAATCCTGATGCTGGCCTTCCGCACGTCCGGCCTACGCACGGCGACACCGCCGCAGTCCTCGCTGCCCTGCCCGGATGCGCGCTATGTCGGCTGTCCCAATCGGGTATGGCTCGGGTGGCTGGTAGCCGCCGCCGGGTTCGTCGCACTTTCCATTAATCGTACGGTTTTTACGGCGCGCGCTGTCACAGACTTGCACCTGGGAGATGGCGCACTGGGGGTGATCGTTTTCACCATCTATCTGCTGCAAGCGTTGACCGGGCTGGCTTTGATCCACAGCCAGTTCTGGATGTATCGTCCCCTGCCTGCGGTAGCATTCACCCTGCCTGGTGTACTCGGACTCCTCTGCCTGGCATTTGGTCACCAGCTCGTGCTACTGGTGGCCGGTGCTGCTCTCTTTGGCATCTATTCCGGCTCGTTCTGTTTTTATCTGGTCTTTCACGCGCTGGTCCGTACCGAACAGGCTGGCAGATATGTTGCCGTCAACGAAACCATTATCGGTGTATCGAGCTTGCTGGGGCCCTTGCTGGGTGGCCGCCTGGCCGATGCGTACGGATTCGGCCAGCCTTTCCTGGTAGCCGCCGGGGTGCTACTGGCCACCCTTGCGGTGCAGGTCTTGGTGTTGCGCCGCCCCCTCCCACCCCCCACGAGGGCAATCGGCCCACCTGCCGCGTGAAAGGCCGCCCCTGGGCATCACCGCGCCTTCCTTCAGGCACGGTGGATTTCGGTCAAGGCACGCACGAGACTTGCCCGATCCACGGCGGCTGGACGCCGGGAGGGCGTTGTCAAAACGCCCAACAGATCCGAGCGGTTGCACACCCAGGTGTCCGCGACCATTTGCGGCGCTACCGTCAAGCGGTCACTGGCGAAGCATACGACTGGTACAATTGGAACGTGGTACACACCGGCACGCCCCAAGCGCACTTGTAAGGCTGCCACCACCTGGCGAACCTGGGCTAGAGGTGCCCGCCGCGGTTCCAGACCGCCCAGTCGAATCGCACCGTCCGCGAGCGTCACCTGTCCTTGCCAGTTTTTGGTCTCAATCGCAAAGACGCCGGTCGGACCGACGACGAGGTGATCGAGATCGCCGTGCCGCCACATCAGCATGCCCCCACCCAGTTCCAGCGAATGGAAGACCTCGTAGCCGCCCGGCAGGTTTCCCAGCACACGCGCCACCCGTTCTTCGCCGGCCGCCCCCTTAAAGAAAGCCGACACTCGTGTACAACAGGCTACTGACCCCAGCAACAGCAAGGCTCCCACCAAAAGCAGGATCGCGCCCGCCAACCACCCCGCGATATGCAGGCCGGAAACCGCCCCCGCCACAAATCCGGCAGAAAATACGGCCACGAGCAACGGCCAAATAGCACGCCCAATTCCTGCCATGCGCGCCCCTTCGCCGGGAGAACCGTGAATGGTTGCCTGGTTCGCGTCGGACATGCTCACCTCCCGGGTACCTGCGCACTCATTGGTCGAGTTCGGCCAGTGTCTTTGCCAATCGTTCCAAACGCGCGATGGTTTCGCTTAGTTCGATCCGCTTAGCACGCTGCTGTTCCACCACTTGCGGCGGGGCCTTGGCCACAAACCCATCATTGGAGAGCTTCGCTTCGATCCCCTGCAGGAAGCCCCGTGTTTTGGTCAGTTCGCCCTGTATACGCGCCGATTCCGCACGCACATCAATCAACCCCGTCAAGGGCAGATAAATCGTCCCCAGTTTGCTCAGGGCCCCGGGCATACCCTTGGCTTCACCACCTGCCACGATATCTATGGATTCCGCGCGCAGCAATGACTGCAACGAGCGACGGTCTCGCGCAAACTGGTCGGCCGTGCCAGCCTCTAGCGTGTGCACCACATAGCGGATCTGCTTGGCCGGCGAAATGCCATACTCGGCCCGCAGCGAGCGCCCAGCACCGATCAGTTCATGCTTGGCATCCACATACGCCGTCACCGCTTCGCTGATCCCCCAGGCAGCCGTCATGGCCTCGGCAATCGGTTGCGGCCAGGGTGCCAGCAGAATGGTCTCCTCCGCGGTAGCATACCCCATGGCATGCCAGAGTTCTTCCGTGAGGAATGGCATGTACGGGTGCAGCAACTTCAGGGAAGCAGCGAAAACATGCGTCATCAGCCGCAAGACCTGTTCGCGGCGCGCGAGATCCTCGCCGTACAGATCATCCTTGGCATACTCCACATACCAGTCGCAGAAACTGCTCCAGACAAAGTCATAGAGGATACGCGCGCCATCCTGGAACCGGAACTGTTCCAGTTGCGCGGTCACGGCGCGCACGGTCTCGTCACATTTGGCCAGCAGATGACGATCATCATCGGTCAGCTGCGCCGGATCGAACTGCGGGGACGTTGTTGCCAGCGCGCGCCAGTCGAGCCCGCTCGTCTTCTCCATGTGCAACTGCAGGAAGCGCGCCGCATTCCAGATCTTGGTGCCGAAATTGCGGCCGATCTCGAATTTGTCCATATTGACTTGGACATCCTGCCCGGTGGCGGTGATCATCATCAGGCTGAAACGCAGGGAATCCGCGCTGTATTGCTTGATGATATCCAGCGGATCAATGGAGTTGCCGAGACTCTTGCTCATCTTCCGGCCCTGGTCATCGCGCACCGTGCCGTGAATATACACATGCCGGAACGGCGGCGTCCCCATGAACTTGCACCCGGCCATGATCATCCGCGCCACCCAGAAGAAAATGATCTCCGAGGCGGTGACCAGGTCATGGGTGGGGTAATACTTCTGCAGGTCGGCGTTGTCATGCGGCCACCCCAGCGTGCTGAACGGCCAGAGCCAGGAGGAGAACCACGTATCCAGCACATCCTCGTCCTGCGTGATGACTGCGGCCTCAGCCCCGCATTTCGGGCAGTTTTTGGGCGCCTGCTGGGCGGCCCATTCTTGACGGCAGGTGCCGCAGCGGTATACCGGTATGCGGTGCCCCCACCAGATCTGGCGCGAAATGCACCAGTCCCGAATATTCTCCATCCACTCCAGATAGACTTTTTCCCAGCGTTTCGGCGTAAATTGTACCTGACCGCTGCGCACGGCCTCGATGGCCGCGGCGGCCAGCGGTTTCATGCGTACAAACCATTGCAAGGAAAGGCGCGGTTCCACCACGGTATCGCAGCGG
>CAYSHQ010000037.1:0-11002 GCA_964430835.1 uncultured Lentisphaerales bacterium | reverse complement strand
CAGGTACCTTAATCTTAATCGTAATCTCCTGCCACAGTGGGGCACGCTGCCTCTGCATAGCTGTTTTTCTTGCATTTACGCCCTCAGGACGCCATTCTAGCTCTCAACACGCACCAGAAGACAACTTTCCCGCCAGCCAGTGGCCAGCGCGGTGTGCTGGCCACTGGCTGGCGGGTAGTCATTTTTATGAAGGGCAAATTTACAAGCCAAGAGGATGCGGCCATGTGCGGCCGCCTGAGCCGCATCCTGCGCGAAGAGGTAGGCGAGTTGCGGTTGCGGTGGCGGCTGGTGCAGGGACTCGTGGCGCTGCTGCCAGCAGGCACGGCGCTGCGGTTGCGGCCTTGGTTGTATCGGCTGGCAGGGTTGCGCTGCGGTCGCGGAACGGTCATGGCTGGCTCCTTGCACGTCAGCGGCACGGGCGCGCCTGGCCGGCGTCTGCAGATCGGGCGGAATTGCTATCTGAATGAGCGCATCTCGTTTAACCTGGGGGCGGATGTGACCTTGGAGGACGGGGTGTCGGTCGGCATGGAGTGCCTATTCTTGACGGTGACGCATGCGCTGGGCGCGGCGGCGTTCCGGGCAGGGCGCGCGGAGGCGCGGCCGGTGCGGGTGGGGCGTGGTGCCTGGCTGGGCGCGCGCGTGACGGTGCTGCCGGGTGTGACCGTGGGCGCGGGTGCCGTGGTTGGCGCGGGTGCGGTGGTCACGCACGACATTCCGCCGCATGTACTGGCGGCCGGTGTGCCGGCGCGGGTGATCCGGCCGTTGGAGGCGACATGAAGCGCAGTGGGTTGCCATCTGTTGCGGGGTGGCTGGTGATTGTGGCCGGCGGACTGCTGGCGTTGGCCGGCCGCGGGTGGGCTGCGGAGGCTGATCCCGGTGGGGCGGGTGCGGCCTGCCGGATTGCGCGGCCGGCCGTGCCACGACGCATCTCGCCGGAGATTTACGGCCTGGCCGGCGCACCGTTACAGGTGCAGACCAATGCCTGTGTGCCGTTGGTGCGTTGGGGGGGGAATACGGCTTGCCGCTATAACTGGAAGCTCGGCAATGCCTGGAATACGGGCAACGACTGGTTTTTTGAGAATGTCCGCATCGAGAAGGATGCCTGGCAGGGATTCTTGCAACGGGCGGATCAGTCCGGCGCCCGGGCGCTCATGACGCTGCCGTTGATCGGGTTTGTGGCGAAGGATACGCAGGCGCATAGCTTCTCGGTCAAAAAATACGGCCCCCAGCAGCAGACCGACGGCTATCGGTCCGATGCCGGTAATGGGGTGCGGACGGATGGCAGCAAGGTGAGCGCGAATGACCGGTTGGATACCTCGGTGGTGGCGGATCCGGCCTTTGTAGCGGCGTGGGTGCAGCAGATGCAGCGCGACTTTCCCCGGCTCTTCGCGGAGCGGCGCATCCTGTTCGCCCTGGGTAATGAGCCGATGCTCTGGAATGTGACGCACCGCGATGTACACCCGGAGCCGGTTTCCTATGATGAGTATTTTGCGCGGTTTGTGGCGATGGCGCAAGTGGTGCGGCAGGTGGCACCGCAGGCGCGCATTGTCGGCCCGGAGTTGTGGGGGTGGCCAGCCTTCTTCCAGTCCGCGCTGGATCGCGATACCAAGTCCAATCAGGACCGCAAGCAGCATGGCGGCGAGGATTTCCTGCCGTGGTTCCTCAAGCGCATGCGTCAGCACGAGCAGCAGACCAAGGTGCGCTTGCTGGATGTGGTGAGCGTGCACTTCTATCCGCAGGCGCAGGGGGTGTACTCCGCAGATGCGGATCCTGAGACGGCCGCGCGGCGACTCGAGACGGTGCGCGCGCTGTATGATCCGACGTATCGTGACCCGTCGTGGATTAATGAGCGGGTGGAGTTGATCCCCCGGTTGCGACGCTGGGTGGACCAGTGTTATCCCGGCTTGCAGATTGGCCTGACAGAATACAATTGGGGGGGGGAGGGGGATTTCAGCGGGGCCTTGGCGCTGGCCAATATCCTGGGGATCTTCGGACGCGAGGGGTTGGATTTGGCGTGCTATTGGACCTACCCGCCGCCGGCGTCCAGTGCGGCCCAGGCGTACCGCTTCTACCGCAATGTGGATGGGCAGGGCGGTGCCTTTGGGGATCAGGTGCTGGATGTGACGTGGGTCGGGCCGGCGGTGGGACGCTCGGGCGTGACGCTCTACGCGGCGTACGACGAGGCGCGGCGCGTGGTCACGGTGATCGCGGTGAACCAGTCGGCGCTGGCGCGGCCACTGCAGCTGGGGGTTAAAGGCATTGCTCTGGGTGTCGGAAAGGGGTATTGTATGACAGAGTGTATGGCTGGTGAAACCCCTACGGAAGCCGTCGTCCCGGTTCAGGACGGCGTGGCTCCAGTGGTTTTGGCAGCGCGTAGTATCAATCATTACCGTTTTCCGGAACAACCATGAGGCGATGGGCCACTTTACTCTTGTTGCTTGGGCTGACGGCGTGCTCCACGACGCCGCTCCCTCCGCCACCGGCACCGGAGGCCGGCGGGAACAAGCCGAGCCGGGGGCTGACACCGGAGCAGCTGAAACAGCTGGAGGTGGAGATCAGCGATTACCGGCTGGGTTCCGGCGATGTGCTGGAAGTCTACTGCATGGACATTGCGGAGTTGAACCGTAAGTATGTGCTGGGGCCGGATGGCAAGATGACTCTGCCGGGGGTGGGCGTGGTGCCGTTGAATGGCCTGACGCGGGAGCAGGCGGCTACGAAAATTGAGTTGTTGCTCAAGCCGGCCTACCTGAACCCGCACGTCAATCTGCTGATCCTAGAATACAATAACAATCGCGTGTCGGTGCTGGGGGAGGTGCGGTGGCCCGGGCAATACAATTTTCCCGGTCGTCCGGTCCTGCTGGATGCCTTGGCGCGGGCCCAGGGGTTGACGGAAAAGGCGGATATGCATGGGTGCACGGTGGTGCGCGGCGACGGCATGTTGATCGAGATTGACCTCTATGACCTGCTGCGCAAAGGGGATCGCTCCCTGAACATTCCATTGCTGCCGGAAGATGCCGTCTATGTCAAAGCCGATGAGGAGCATACCTTTTACGTGATGGGGGAAGTGGCACATCCGGGGGTCTTTCCGCGTGGGCAGGATGTGGATATCGTGCGGGCCGTGGCTATGGCGGGCGGCGACACGAAGGATGCGCAGTTGCATGATGTGCGGATTGTGCGGCGGGACAAGGCCGGCCAGGCCGTGGTGCTGGA
The DNA here is from genome assembly GCA_964430835.1 of uncultured Lentisphaerales bacterium. Classification (GTDB taxonomy): domain Bacteria; phylum Verrucomicrobiota; class Kiritimatiellia; order RFP12; family CAIWXQ01; genus CAIWXQ01. The sequence continues at coordinate 7,792 of CAYSHQ010000037.1, read as the reverse complement.
GGTGGATATGAGCCGGATCCTCGATGGGAAGGCCAGTGTGCCGCTTTCGATCCAATCCGGGGATATCGTCTATGTGCCGCGCAAGGGCGTGGCGACCTTCAACTATTACCTGAGCCAGCTCACGCCCTCGATCAATACGGTGATGCTCGGTGCGACGCTCTGGAGCATGCAGCAGAACATGAAGTCCACGAAATAATAGGCTCCTATGATCAGCCGCTCCCCCCAACGCAGCCAGTTGTTGTCCAGCTCGCCGGAAACGCCGTTGGCGGGCGAATTCAGCCTGCGTTATCTGCTGGAAGTTGTTTTCCGGCGCAAGCGGGTGCTGCTGGCGGTGGTGGTGGCCACGCCGCTGCTGAGTCTGCTAGTCAGTTTGCTGATCCGCCCCAGCTATATGTCCACCACCACGATTCTGCTCGGCAAGGAGGAGATCCTCAATCCGCTGGTGCGTTTTGACATGGCGGTGACCATGACGGATTACAACCGGCTGAGTTCGTTCCAGAAGGTGGTTTACAGTCGGCCGCTGATGGAGGAGGCCATCGGCAAACTGGGGCTGGATCGCAACCTGAAGAGTGATGCCGAGCTGGAGCAGTGCGTCACCAGGATGCGGGGCAACACGCATTTGATTGCCCTGGCGGCGGATTCCTTCCAGATCGGGTGTACCGCCCGGGATCCGGTGTTGGCCCGCAACATGGTGGATACCATCAGCCAGTTGTTCGTGGAGAAGAGTTTGCAGGCTAGCCGACGGGAAGCGACGGCTGCGGTGAACTTCATTCAGAAGGAAGTGGACCACTACCGCGAGGCGCTGGAGCGCATCACGAAGCAACTGCAGGATTTCCGGACCAACAACAATGAGACCTTGCGCATGGCCAACGCGCTGGGCAGCATGCTGAGCGATTGCCGCGCCAAGCGGATGGAGGCGGAGCTGGAACTCAAACAGGAGCAGCTCTATGAGAAGCTCTATCGCGAGCGCTTGACCGGTGAGAAGCCGCTGGTAGTTTCGCAGTCCGTGTATGTGCAGAACACGCCGTTTCAGCGCCGCTATCAGGAAATGCAACTGCAGATGGGCAACCTGCTGGCGACGCGCGACAAGAGCCACCCGGAGGTGCTCAAGTTGCAACGGGAACTCGACTATATCAACACCTTGCTGCGCGAGGAGAAAGAGAAGAAGGAGGCCTCCGAGACCCAGGAAGTGCGCTCGCCGGTCTACCAGGAAGTGCAGTCCCGCCTGGAGGATTCCCGCATCAAGTCCAAGGTGCTCGAGCAGAAGGTGGCCGAGCTGGAGCGGCGGCAGGGTGACCTGCTGCAAATGCTGGTGCGGGAGCCGGAGCTCACCAAGGAGGAGCAGCATCTGGAGAATGAGGTCAAGCTCACGCGCGAGATCTACGATAATCTGCGCACCAAGTTCGAGCAGGCGCGGGTAACTCGCGAGGTGGAGATCGCCCAGCAGACCAGTCGCTTTACCATTATTGAGCCAGCACGCGTACCGCTGCAGCGCTATAAGCCGGATCGCAAGAAGTTTATGCTGGGCGGGATTATCGGTGGTGTTTCGCTCGGTTTTCTGTTGGTCTTCCTGCTGGAGTTCTCCGATCCGCGGTTGATACGCCCTGGCGAATTATTGCGGCGCACCGGCTTGCCGTTGCTGGGGACACTGCCGAAACTCTTTCTTGGGGAACGGGCCTTTGCGCACTTCGTGCCGGCCGCCCGGCAAGGCTTGGCGCAGCAGGGTCATGCGCGGTGTCGGCGTACGGCTGGGTTGCCGCGCCTCGGGCGCTGGCTCTCTGGCCAGCTGCAGCGCCTGTTTTGCGCCAAGCGCATTGAGTTGCCGCCTACTATGTCACCGGCCTTTCTCGTGACTTCGGCCCGCTTGCAGCAGGAAGGGCAGAGCCAGGATCCGCAGGAACGCGCGCTGGATGATTTCATTGAGCGTGTCCGCCATATTGGTATCACCTTACGGGCCTCGTACAGCAAATCGAATAATCTCGTTTGCCTGGTGACCAGCACGCGGCCGGGGGAAGGACGCACCCTGCTTACCGCCAATCTGGGGGTGGTGCTGGCGAGTGATCTCAAGAAACCGGTGCTGCTGGTCGATGCGTGCCTGGAGAACCGTCACCTCTCGGTGCATTTGGGGCACGCGCAGAGCGTGGGGCTCGGGGAGGTGCTGGAGGAACGTGTGACCTTTGAGGCCGCCGTGCGTAAGACGGAGGCTCCCAACCTCGACCTGCTCCCCGCCGGGCGTACGCAGGAGTATGCGGATATCATCTTCTGCAGTACCACCTTTAATCGCCTGATGGAACAGTTGCGGGATCGCTACGCCATGGTGTTGTTGGATGCGCCGGACCTCACGACGCAATCAGACGGGCTCCTGATCGCGCCGCATACCGATGGGGTCATTCTGCTATGCCGGCTGTACGACACCAAGCGCGGAATCATTGAAGCGGCCCTGTCGCACTTGCCACGGGAGAAGGTCCTGGGTTTTGTCATGAACCATGGTGAGTACTGGATCCCGGATTGGATCTACCGCTGGGTCTAATGGCATGAAACTGGTCCTTGCCATGTTGGCCCTCTTCTTCCTCGCCGGCTTTTGGGTGCGCCGGATCACCGGTTGGACCATGGCCTGGCTGTTGTTCGGGATCGGCGTAATCCTGATGTTGACCCGTCTAACGTTTTGACACGTACCGCATGCCACTCTTTTCTACAAAGCCGGATGGGGGTGCTGAGGCCTGGTATGTGACTTGTCTCCGCGTGGGGGGCTTGCTCTTGGCCAGTGGTGTGATGGCCGGCGTAGTGGCACTGACCAATGGCAATGTCTGCTCCATACCGGCCGGCTGTCTGGCGGTGTTGTTTGTGGTCTTGCTGGTACGGCATCTGGAGCTGGGGATTTACGTGCTCTTGGCCGCCGCCATGGTGTTCGATCAGTTCCTGGTCATCGGCATTGATTCCCCTTTTGCCATCGATTCCATCAAGTTCTTCTTGAATCTCAATTCCACCACAGGCGTGCGAGCCCTGGTCTTCAATCCGGTGGAACTGGTGCTGGTGCTGGCCATGGTCGGTTGGTCTTTGCGCGCCACGGTCTCGCGGGAGTGGCATCTGTATCGGGTGCCCAACATGGGCGTGGCAGGGGTATTTCTGCTGATGCTCACTTTCTTTACGGGCTATGGGCTGAGCCGCGGCGGGGGCGATTGGAAAGCCGCGCTCTGGGAGGTTCGACCGCTCTACTATCTCTGTTTTACCTACATTCTGGCCGTGCAGGCCATCCGCACCCCCCCACAGGTGCGCATCTGCGTCTGGATTATCATCCTGGGGTTGGCGTTCCGCGGGTGCCAGGGGTGTTGGCGCTATTTTATCACGCTGCACGGCGACCTGGGCACGCTGCGCGCCATCCTGGGGCACGAGGACTCGCTCTTCCTGGTCACCGGGTTCGTGCTGCTGGCGGCCTTCTGGTTCCTGGGGTATCGCGGGCGCGAGACCCTGGTGCTCTTATTGAGCGCCTTGCCCTGCCTGCTGACGTTTGTGTGGAATCAGCGGCGCGTGACATACGGCGTGCTAATCCTCTGCCTGGGCGGGGTGGTGGCACTCCTCCCGCGGGCGCAGCTGCGGCGGGCCATGTATGTCGTCATCCCGGCAATGATCCTCTTGGCGGTCTATACGGCGGCCTTCTGGAACGGTTACGGCACCAAGGCCATGCCGGCACAGAAGATCAAATCTATCTTTGTGAAACAGGCGGGAACCGCGGATGATAGTTCCAACGAATGGCGCAAACTGGAACTACTGAACCTGCGCGCCACGGTGCGTGCCTTCCCGCAGGGGATCGGCTTCGGCCAGAAATACCTGGTGGTGGTCCCCTATCCGGATATCGGCGAGCTCTTCCCGCTCTGGAACTACATCCCCCATTGCGCCATCTACTGGATCTGGGTAAAGACCGGGTTTGTCGGGTTCGCCGTCTTCTGGCTCTTCTTTGGCGTGGCCATTGTGCAGGCTCTGATCGATTACCGTGCCATGCGCAACCCCTATTACAAGGCGCTGAGCATGACCGTCTTGATGTTCCTCGTAGGGCAGCTCGTGGTGGCCTATTACGACCTGCAGATTACCTACTATCGCAATATGATCTATCTGGGCATCGCTATGGCGCTGGGTGCCACGGTGCGCCGCCTGGACGAGGCTCAGGCCAAGGCGCAGACGGAGAAAGAGGCGCATGGCCAGTAAGACACATCGGGTGTTGCGCAATACGGCGATTCAGGGCGCTGGTCAGATCATCACCTGGATCCTCTCCTGGATCCTGCTGGTGTTGTTGCCGCGTCAGCTCGGGGATGCCGGCTTTGGCAAGCTCTTCTTTGCCATCAGCTACGGCACCTTGTGCAGTACGTTCATCAACCTGGGTGTGAACATGTTCCTGGTCAAGGAGGTCGCCGTGCAGCGGCCGGCACCGGAGCTGCCGTCGGCGGAGAACGCCCGCCGCCAGGCGGGACTGCAGGTGCTGCTGGGCAATGTTCTGGCACTTAAACTGGTTCTGGCCGGCGTGGTCTTCCTGCTGCAGTCCGCCCTGATCTTCCTGCTGTCGCCAGACCCGCTGACACGTCAGGCGGTGTTGATCATCGGGTTCGGCATGTGCGTGGGTGCCGTGGCACAGACGATGGGCGGGGCCTTCCAGGGGCTGGAACAGATGCTGGCACCCAACCTGGTGCTGATCACCGAGAAGGCCATCATCACCGGCGGGTGCGCTTTGCTGCTTGGGTGTGGACAGGGGTTGCTAGCCGTTTGCTGGGTCTACACCGCGGCGGCGCTGGTCTCCTTCCTGCTGCAGGTGTTGTTGCTGCGGCGGATTACGCCGTTTGCGCTGGCGTGGGACTGGCCGTTGTTGCGGCGCGTGTTTGTTGGCGGTTTCCCCTTTCTGATCTGGGTGATCTTCAGCGAGGTCTACCTTCGGATTGGTGTGGTGATGCTGCAGTACCTGACCTCGGATGCCGTGGTGGGGTGGTACGGCGCCGCCACCCGCATCTATGGCACCTTGCTCTTTGTCCCTAATATCCTGACCACGGCGGTCTTTCCCGCCATGATGCGCATGGGGGGCGAAGCGGGCGCGACGGGCGACGAGGCGGCGTTTGGGCGCGCCTCGGAGCGGTTGATGAACTTGCTGCTCTTTGTGGCCATCCCGATCAGTGCCGGTACGATCGTGGTGGCCAGGCCCTTTGTGCGGTTGCTGTATGGGGATGGTCCGTTTGTGCAAGCGGGGCCCAGCCTTGAAGTGCTAGGCGTTTCCATTCTACTGGTCTGCGTGGATATGATCTTAGGAACGGCCTTGATTGCCCGCGGCCGCGAGAAAGTCTGGGCGCGCATGGCCATGGTCGCCGCGGTCTTCAATCCGCTGATGAATCTTTGGGCGATTCCGTGGGCTACGCGCTGCTGGGACAATGGCAGTATCGGTGCCGCAGTGGCCACCTTGCTGACCGAGGCGCTGATGATGGCCGGCGCCCTCTGGCTGATGCCGACCGGGATCTTCACCCGCCGCAATCTGGTCGTGGGAGCGAAAGGGCTGGTGCTGGGGACCGCTATGGTGGTCTTGCTGCGGGCCTGGGGGTCGCAGGAAATCGGGTATTTGATCGTGGCCGGCGCGGCCTTCTACGTGCCACTAGCCGTGTGGTGGGGGGTGCACCCCCGGGAAGATCTCGCGCACCTCTGGCATGCCCTGCGCAAAGGGCGCTGAACACCCGAACGGGCCGTGCCTATGACCAACAAGATCAAGATCCTGCTCCTCGATACCAACGATGCCGTGGGCGGCGTGGTGCAGGCCCACCTCATGCTCCTGCGCACCTTGGATCGCACCCGGTTTGATGTGTATGCCGCCTGCCTGGCGCAGGGGCCGCTGGTGGCGGAGTTCGCGGCCGTGCCGGAGCTGACGCTCTGGCAGATCGCCGTGGGGACCAAGTCCGCCCGCTGGTGTGGCGGGTGGCTGGGGCGCCTGATGGACCTCGCGAGCGTGGTGCCGCTGGTGCTGGCCGCGCTGCGCCTGGCGTGGCGCTGCCGCCGCGCCGGCATCCAGGTGATCCATACCTCGGACAAGAAACGCGCGCTGCTGCTGACGCTGCTGCTGCAGCGCCTGACCAGGATACCCTACCTCTACCATGTGCATAACAACTATATCGACTATCCGGCCAACCGGCGTGCGCTGGCGCGGGCCACCCGGATTATCGCCAACTCGGCCGAGATGCGCCGCGACTTTATCCAGGCGCTGGGACCGGCGCTGGAGCGCATCCACGTGGTATATAACGGCATTGATGCTGCGCACTTCCGTCCCGGGCTGCCGTCGCGCTTCCGCGAGGAGCTTGGCGCCGCGCCGACGGACGTGCTGATCGGCATCACCAGCCGGCTGGCACCGGATAAGGGGCAGGAGACCTTCCTGCGGGCCGCGGCCATTGTGGTACGTGCGGCACCGTGCGCGCACTTTGTGCTCTTCGGCGATGACGCCATCTTCAGCGACAACCGCGACTATGTCCCCATGCTACGTCGCCTGGTGGTGGAGTTGGGGCTGACGGCGCATGTCCGCTTTGCCGGCTTCCGCGCGGATATGCCGGCGATCTATCCGGCGCTGGATGTGGTGGTGAATGCCGCCTGGCGCGAGGCCTTTGGTTTGGTGGTGGTGGAGGCCATGGCCTGCGCCAAGGTCGTGGTGGGGACCGCTGCCGGCGGCATCCCCGAGATCATCACCCACGGCCAGGACGGCTTCCTCTTCCCGCCGCGCGATGCGGAAAAACTGGCGGCGATCCTGTTGGAGGTGGTCCGGCAGCCGGCGCTGCGGCAGGCCATTGGCCTCGCCGCACGCCAGACCGTGGAGCAGCGCTTCGCGCTGCCGATCTTTGCGCGCAACGTCGAGCAGGTGTACGCCGAGATGGCGCCAGCGCGGTGAGCGAGTCACACGCGCGACGGAAGACGGAAGCGACGGAAGGGAGAACCGCCCGGTGCGTCCGAACCCATGGTTCGTACCCGTCAGACAAGGGCGTGGTCGCCTTTCTCTCGCTGAACCCTGCCCCCTGAACCCTGCCCCCTCTCTCCCGCCCTCCCGGCGGCGTCTAGTGCAGCTCCGCGCCGAGGACGCAGAGCCCCCAGATGGCGGCGGTTTCGGTGCGGAGCACCTGGCGTCCACACGAGACCGGGATGGCGCCGGCCTCCAGCAGCAGGCGCAGTTCGTCCGGCGTGAAGTTTTTGGGGATAAAGGTCACGTGGGCGGTGTCGAAGTGGCTCCAGGGCACGTCCAGCAGCCGGTTTTCCGCGATCACTTGATCGTAAAAGGGGGTAGATGGGTAAGGGGTAAGAACGGTCGTGCTTACCCCGTCCATCTCGCTGGTGCGGATGAAGTCCCACATGGCCTGGAAGGTGGCGGGCGTGTCGTGATCAAAACCCATCACAAAGAGGCCGACCACACCCATCCCGGTTTCGTAGATGGCTTTGATGGCCTCGCTGGTCTGCATGGCCACGCCTTTGGACTTGCCACCCAGAGAGGAACGGTTGTCCGGGTTGACACTCTCGAAACCGATAAAATGTTTGTCCAAATGGGCCGCTTTGCCCATTTCTAGCAGTTCGGGGAATTTGGCAATGCTCATCTCCGACTGGCATGTCCACCCCTTCAGGTCCATCTTCATCAGGGCTTCGAAGAGTTGTACGCAGTATTCCGGGTCGGTGGAGAAATTCAGTCCGAAGTTGTCGTCGGTGAGGAAAAAGCGCTTGATTCCCCGTCGCTCGATCTCGTCCACCACCTCTTCTACCGGGCGCAGACGCATACGCCGCCCGCTGACCCGAA
>CAYSHQ010000036.1:0-11081 GCA_964430835.1 uncultured Lentisphaerales bacterium | reverse complement strand
CCTGAACCCTGAACCCTGAACCCTGAACCCTGAACCCTGAACCCTGAACCCTGATTGGCACGATTACTGCTTAATCAAGGGTGCCGGCGCAGGCCATCCCTTTCTGTGGCTTGTGTGCACCGCGAACCGGCCTTGGAGCGACGGTATGAGACACGACTTTTATGGCAGGCAGAGCGCGCTGGTGGTAGGGGTGGCGCTGCTGGGGGTGGCGTGGGCCGCAGCGGCTGTGGAAACGCTGAGCCCGGAGGAGGCCGGGGCGCTGCTGCTGGATAGCGCGAACCGGGCCTATAATGAGCAGAAGTTTGATTTTGCCATTGAGCGCTACCGCGAATTCATCAAGCTGTATGGTGCACAGCGGGAGGTGGCGCGGGCGGAGTATGGCTTGGGGCTGGCGCTGCTGGACGGGCCGCGCAAGGATCATGAGGCGGCGGTGCCGGTGTTACAGTCTGCGGCCGCGCGCGGCGATTTTGCGGATCGCCCCTATGTGCTTTACTACCTAGGGTTGGCGCGGCGCGCCTTGGCGGAGAAGGCGCTGGCGCAGCCGGCGGCGGCCACGCCGGCCGAGGCGGAGGCACGACGCAATGCCGTCAACCAGCGCCTGACAGAGGCGGCCGCTACCTTTGCAGAGGCGGCCAACCTCTTCCTGGTGCGCCTGGGTACGGTATCGCCTACCGGGGAGCGGCCGGCGGAGTTGGACTGGGCGGCGCGGGCCCGCTGTGACTATGCGGACCTGTTGCTGCGCCTGGGGAAGCACAAGGAAGCGGCGGCGGCCGCAGAGGCGTGCTTGAAGGAGGCCGCACCAGCGCGCAGCCCGTACCGCGAGCAGGCCTTGTATCAACTGGGGTATGCACGCTTCGGACTTAAGGAGTATCTGCCGGCCGGGCGAGCGCTGAGCCAGTTGGCGCCGTTCGCGCAGTCGTTCGGCCTGCATGCCCGCTATCTGCTGGGGCGGATTCATCATCTGGCGGAAGCGCGTCCGGAGGCGGCGTTGCAGTACCGTGCCGTGTTGGCGGACTACGAGCAGCGCCGGAAGACGGCGCAGACCGCGCTGCAGAACCCCAACGCGCTGACGGCGGAGCGGCGCGAGGCCTACACACAGTTGCTGAATGCGCCGGCGCCGGAGTATCTGGCGCGCACGGCCTTCTACCTGGCGCTGCTGGCCTGTGAAAACGAAAACTACGGCGAAGCGCTGGCCGGATTTACCGCTTTTATTCAGCAGAATCCGGCCTCGTCCTACCTGGCGGAGGCGCAGTTACGGCAGGGGTTCTGCCGCCTGCAACTGGGGAGCTATGCGGAGGCCATGACCGTGCTGCAGACGCTGACCAACCAGCCGGCGCGCGCGGATCGGGCCCTCTGGTGGCTGGCGCGTTGCCAGACCAAGAGCGCGGATCCTAAGACACCGGCCACGTATGACGCGACCTTGAAGAGCGCCGCGGAAAATCTGCGCCGTGCCGCCGACCTGACGGGTTTTTTGACGCCGACCGATGCCGACGCCAAGCTCCGCCGCAGCGATATCCTGATGGAACAGGCCGATACGTTGATCCTTGCGAAGCAGTACAAAGAAGCTGCGGATGTCTATCAGCGTGTACAGCAGGAGAGCCAGTTGTCCATACGCGCGGAAGAGGCCATGCAGCGGCGCATGACGTCCCTGCATCTGGGTGGCTGGTATCGGGAGTCCGATGAGTTGGGCGCGCAGTTCGAGCATACGTATCCGGAAAGCGTCTTGTTGCCGGTCGTGCTGTTTCGCCGGGCGGAGAACGCCTATTTGATGGCCACCGCCGTAGCCACCAACAGCGCGGCGAGTGTGCCGAACCGCGCCACGGAACTGCCGCGTCTCTTCGGTGAGGCGATCGCACGCTGCCAGCGGCTTATGGAGCGCTACCCGGATTGCGCCTATATCAATCAGGCGCGTGAGGCCGCGGGTACCTGCTACTACCGGCTCGGCAAGTTCAAGGATGCGGTGGAGATGCTGCGGGGCATCCCGGCCGAAGCCTGCGTCGATGGCCTGGCTAGCGTACCCTACTTGCTGGCGGACAGCCTGATCCGCTGTGCGCCGCAGGACCCGACCGACGCCATTGCGGCAGCGGATCTGTTGGACAAGGCGCGGCAGGCGGCCAAGCAACTGGATAAATTTATCGCGGCCAACGAGAAGAGCGCGCAACTGCCGGATGCGCTGCTCAAGCTGGGGTGGTGCTGTAGCCGCGTGGCGGAATTGACGCAAGCGGCGGACGAGCGCAAGCTGGTGCTGGCCAGCGGGCGCGCGGCCTATGATCGGTTGATTCAGCAGTATGCGCAGGATCCGGCTGTGCCGCAGGCGGTGTTGGAGCGTGCCGGCGTGCAGGCTGCGCAGGGGGAGCTCGCGACCGCGGTCACGGAGCTGAGCCGCTTTACCCAGGAGCCGCTGCGCGCCTCGGTCAGCGCGCCGCTGGCTCTGGCGCGCTTGGCGGTGCTGCTGCGTTCGCAGAATCGCGGGATGGAAGCGGCCCTGGCGATTCAGCAGTATCGCAGCCAGTGCGAGACCAATCTGCTGCGCGATAGCATCCAGTCGAATCAGGTGGCGGCGCTGCAGTACGAGCAGGCCATGGGGTGGAAGCAGGGTGGCAAGACGGCGGAGGCGCGCGCCCTCTTCGAGTCGATCTTGAAGCAGTTCCCTGGGCATTCGGTGGCCGTCAATGCGGCCTGGCGGGCGACGCAGAGCCGCCGCGAGGAGTTGTCGGCGCAGGTGGAGGCGGCACGCCAGTTGTTGGGGCGTGCCGGCGCGCGGCCGGAGGAACAGGCCGCGGCCCAGCGCAGCCTGGCTGAGGCGATGAACGGTATCCGCGATGCCGTCTTTGCCTTGCAGGCGCGGGCCGATACGCTGGGACGGGGCACGCCGGGCTCGCCTGCGCACCTGGACGCTTTGTACGAGATTGCGTGGTCGTGTCGCTCGTTGGCGGAGGTGGAGTTGGAGCTGGCGGTGCGGCAGTTACGGCAGGAGGCGGTGGAGCGGTTGCGGGTGAAGCTAGCCAAGCAGTTGCCGGCGGGGCAGGCACCGGCGAACATCCGTGAACCGGAGATCGCGGTGGCGGACGTGGCGATGCCGTTGTCGGAACGCACGGCGCTGGAGTATTACGAGCGGCTGGTGGCGGCGGCACCCGAGGCCCCGTTGGCTTGTCAGGCACGGGTGGAGCTGGCCGAGTTGTATGCGCGCCGCGGCCAATACGAGCAGGCGGCGCGCACGCTCAGCGCCGCGCTGAACCAGCGCCCCGCGCCGGAACTGGTGCCGCAGATTCGCGTCCGCCTGGCCGCAGCTTCGCTGGGGTGCAAAAAGTACGCGGTGGCGCTGGGGCAGGCCGAGGCCGTGACGCTGGAGGCGGCCAGCCCGCTGGCGAGCTATGCGCGCTATCTGATGGGCGAGGCCTGTTTCCAACAACAGGAATGGAAGCGGGCGATTGATCGGCTGGTGCCCTTCCGGGATCAGGGCGCGCTGCAGAATGTGCCGGATGTGAGCGATCGCGCGCTGCTGCGGCTCGGCGAGGCCTACTTGAAGATTGCGCAGTTTGATGCCTGCCGGCAGACGCTCACCGCGCTCACGCAGCGCTTCCCGCAGAGCCCGTGGATTGATGAGGCCCTCTATACGATCGGTCTGGCCTGCCAGAAGCAGGAGCAGTATGACCAGGCCGTGGAAGCCTTCCGCCAGGTAACCGGTCGGACGGCCTCGGCCTGGGGGGCGCAGGCGCAACTGCAGATTGGTTTTTGCCGCATGGCGCAGAAGCGCCCCGCCGACGCGCGGCAGGCTTTCCTGGCCGTGCCGTTCACCTACGACTACCCGGAGTGGCAGGCGCCGGCGTATGTGGAGGCGGCCCGGGCCAGCCTGGAGTTGAAACAGGGTGAGACCGCGGTGTTGTACCTGCAGAAGGTGACGCAGCAGTATGCCGGCAGTCCGTGGGCACAGGCCGCCCGTGATCAACTCGATGCGATGGAGAAGAACCAGTGAGCACAGCGCAACAGGGAATCCGGGTGGTCGTGCTGGCGGCTGTCGCGCTGGCGCTGCTGGGCAGCGCCCTGCCGGCGCACGCTTACATTCGAGTCAGTTATTCACTGGGGCGGATTGCCTCGGAATCCAAGTGCATCACCGTGGCGCGCGTTACCGAAGTGGACCGTAGCAAGAATGTGATCACGTACCGCAAGGTGCGCGACATCCGCGGGAGTTATCCGGCGGAGACGATCCGGCACAATATTGGCAAAAACGGTGAGTTCAGCGGGCAGGGCAAAGGCGCACCCGGAAAGTACATTGGTGAAAGTGCGCGCGACTGGCGCGACATCATGGAGTGGGTCAATGTGGGTAAGGAAGTCGTTTTCTTCTGGAATGGCGGACCGTGTGAAGTCTGCATCGGGAACTACTGGTACCAGGTAGTGCCGGAAGGTGGCGACTGGCGCCTGCTGCATGCAGAGCCCACGTTTGCGTTGGCGTTTGCGGGGCGTGTGCCGAACCTGATTGCGGCGGCACAGGCCATGGTGGCGGGCCAGGAGGTGGTGGTCCCCGCCATGGTGCCGAGCGAAGTCAAGGCGCTGCTCGAACGCACGGCCCGGCCGCATCGCCTGAAAGCTTCGCTCAAGCTGACGGACTACAATCCGCAGCGCGACTTTGTTGGCTGGGGGGGCGATGGGGATGAATTGCGGCCAGTGGCGGGGATGCCGGGCTTTTCGCACTATGGGGCGCTGACCACGTTGCGAGGCGGCACCACGGGGTTGGCTCCTGCCTGCTTCCAGGGGGAAGATAAACCGGGGCTCTGCCTGTTCAATGAGCAGCGCGTGGTTTTGATGGAACACCGCGAGGGGTTCCTTACGGAAATCGCGTTGCCGGTCGAAGGGGGCGCCCGGGCGGCCTCTTGGGCGGATTGCAACGGCGATGGCCGGCCTGATTTGCTGTTGGCGACGCCGGCGGGGTTGAACCTGCTGGTAAACATGGGGAGCAATAAGTTTGTCCGTTGCACCAACAGCCTGCCCCAAGTGCCCTATCCGTATGTCACGGCCGCGACCTGGATCCGTACGGCGCCAGAGGCGCCACCTGACATCCTGCTGGCGGATGGCTTCCGCGGTTTGCGCTTCTATCGAAATCGCACGACCGTGCCGGCCGCCGCTGTGGCGGGCACCGTCACCAATGTGCCGCCGCGCTTTGAGGATGTCTCCGAGGCGGTTGGTTTGGGGGTGGATGGCGCGGCCGGCGCACTCCCATGTGCGCATCTGGTGGTGGCAGACCTTAATGGCGACGGCAGCGAAGATCTGCTGGTCGGTGCCGGCAGCGGCGTGGTGCTGCTGCATACTAGGCAGGGTTTTCAGGCGGTCGCGGCCGCCGGCATTGCCTATCGTCCCCAGGGCGTGCGGCCGGCCTTTGGCGATTACAATGGCGACGGGCGGCCGGATCTCTTTGTGCCGCAGGCCGATGGCCCCAGCCGGCTCTTCCTGAACATTGGCAACGGACAGTTCCGGGACGTGACGGCCCAGGCGGGTGACCTAGCCAAGCCGCTGGGCACGGCTACTTGTGCGGTCTGGAGCGACTTCTGCCAGCGCGGTCGGGCCGATCTGCTGGTGGGGTGCCTGCGCGGGCAGAACCGCTATTTCCGCAATCAGGGCAACGGCTCCTTTACGGATGCCGGCCGTGAACTCGGCCTCTACGATGCGATCTATAACAGCACCGACTTAAGCGTGCAGGATATCAACCAGGATGGCGTACCGGATCTGGTCATGGGCAATACGGGCAGTGAGTCCGCTGTGCTACTCGGGCGCCGCGAGCGCCTCGCTGCCAGCCCGGAGCCGACGCAGGCCGCCACTGGCAAGAATCAGGTCGCAGGCAAGGGGGAGGTCGCGCATGCGTCAACAGCAAGATAAGCGCCGCCTACTGAGTCGTGGTGGGCGGTTGGCGCTGCTGGTGCTGCTGGCGGCGCTGCCGGCGCGCGCGGATTGGCCGATGGGGCGCGGTTCTGCCCAGCGCACGGGGTGCCTGGATGATCAGCCCGGTCCGAAAACGCCAGCGGTCTTGTGGGCGTATAAGGCGCAGGAGGATTACGTGGGCTCGCCGCTGGTGGAGGGGGGTGCGATCTACTTCCCTGCGCTGGGACCCTTTAATACCGGCCTCTTTCACTGTCTGGCCACCCGTGACAACCAGCCGCGGCTGCTCTGGTCCAAGCAGGCGCCGCTGCTCAAGCGCCCGCTGGTCTGCTCGCCGGTGGCGGCCGAAGGGCTGCTCTTCTTTGGCGATGGCATGCACCAGACCGATGACGCTACGCTCTTCTGCATCATGGCCGATAGCGGGCGCCCCGTCTGGCAATATCAGGTGCCGGGCAAGCTGGTGCATCTGGAGGCGTCGCCGGTCGTGAGCCAGGGGCGGGTGTATAGCGGCGGCGGCGATGCCGGCGTCTTCTGTCTCGATAGCAAGCGCGTGCTGCTGGATGGCAAAGAGCTGGATCTGGAGACCTCGCAGGCCTTGGTCGAGGAGCGCTGGAAGCAGTTGACGGCCGAGGCCAATCAGGCCGGTAAGAAGGGGTTGCCCTATGCTTCGCCCAATGAGGATGCCTTGCCACGACCAGCGCCCAAGCTGCTTTGGCAGAAAGGGCAGGGGATCTGGCATGTGGATACGCCGGTGACGGTCGTGGACGATCTGGTGCTGGCAGGGTCATCCTTCCTGGATGAGGAGCAGATCGGCAAGCGGGCCCTCTTGTGTCTGCGCGCCACGGATGGCACCACCGTCTGGGAGGTCCCCCTCGATTGTAACCCGTGGGCCGGTGTCACCGTGGCCGGGCATATCGCCCTGGTCGGCTGCAGCAGCATTCGGTTCGATACGGACCAGATCAGCAAAGCGGCCGGTGAAGTGGTAGCCGTAGACCTAACCACCGGGCGTGTGGCCTGGCGCAAGAAGGTGCCGGGGGGGGTGCTCTCCACCATTGCGGCCAAGGACGGTTTGGCCGTCTTTACCGCGACCGACGGACGGGTGCGCGCCTGGTCGATCGCCACGGGCGAAGAGAAGTGGCAATACGATGCGCGGCACCCCTTCTTTGCCGGTCCGGCTATCGCGGGTGGCGTGGTCTATGCCGCCGATCTGGCCGGGCAGTTGCATGCGCTGCAACTGACCGATGGACTGGTACGCTGGACATTTGATATGCCGAATGCCCCTGGCACGCAAATGCCCGGGATGGTCTACGGCTCTCCCGTGGTGCACCGTGGGCGCATCTACCTGACCACTTGTAATGTACAGGGGCCCAATGCTGGTAAGCCCGGTATGGTGGTTTGCGTGGCCGACAAGCAGGCCGTGGCGCGCGGGGTTTTCGGTGCCACGCTGCAACTCGACAAGCAGGCACGCAGCGTGAGCCTGCCGTGCCGCATCGCGCCGCGCAAACTGCCGACTCTGGCAGACATCTATCCGCTGGAGGTGATCGCCTGCTTCCCGTCACCCATCGGCCAGAAAGCACACGAAACCGTGCTGACCACGGACGTGAAGCCCAGCGATCTACATCAGGCGCTGCTGCAACTCGGGCTGCAGCCGGGGGCGCCGGTCCATGGCGACAAAGCCGGGCGGCCGACCGGCGCGGAGCTCTCTCTGGCGTTGGAAATAACGGATATTACCGGGCAAACATTCACGATCCCGCTGGAGGACGCGCTACAGGACACCAGCACAGGGCGCACCATGCCGCCGCTCAAGTGGTACTTCACGGGCTCGGCGCGGCGCGAAATTACGGCTGGCAGCGCCCCGGTCTATGCGGCCGACCTCAGTGGCACGCTCATCTCGCTCTTCCCGGTGACGGCCGAGACGGTTATTCAGTCCAGCCTCGAAATGAAGTCGCGCGCGGGGCTCCGGCTCGACACGGACAAGTGGCAGTTGCCGCCCGAGGAGGCCGAGGCGCGCCTGATCATTACCGCCGGGCCGGCCCGGCCGACTTTGAGCCTGGCGGCGCTGCTTACGCAGCCCAGCTCCTTCGCGGCTCCGCCTATCCGCTATCAGACGTCGCAGGTGGCACGGGTGACGGAGTTGATCCCCATGCCGCTGCGCAGCGATATTCCGCTGCCGGCGCTGCGCAGCGCGCCCTGTCCGCCGCCGGCAGCGTATGCCAAGTTGCGTCAGGCGCCGGTGCCGGATCTGGCAGGTCTGTTCATGGCCTCGCCCACGCCCACGCCGCCGCTGCGGAGTTTGTCCGCGGGTGCTTTGGCGCGGGCGCCGACACCGGATCTCACGCTGCCGCCGACCTTGCCGTCCTTTGCGCGTAGCAAGCCGGATCGCGCGGGGGTGGTGGGCCAGAGCCTGGCGGATCCGGCTGGCTCGGCGGCGCCGGATAAAGCCCCGGCCTTGCGGCAAGAGCGCGTTGGCTTCACGCGGTTAGCCATGCCGGAGCCAGGGCTGCCCATCGGCGCGTTGCGCCCGGAGGCACAACTGCCGGACAGCGACACGCCGGCGCCTGGCACCAATCTGCTGCGGCGGGTCGCCTTGCCCGTACGGCCAAAATGAATCTCAGGGGCAAACACAAAACACAGAAAAACAACAACCGAAACAAGGAAAGACCCATGCACACAGGCAATATGATGGCAACAATCATTCTGGCGGGTGGACTGCTCGCCTCTGCAGCACAGGCCCAAGTGCCGACAGATTTGGAGAAGCAGTTGGCGGACCTGCGGACGCAGGCCCAGGCCATGGATAAGCAACTGTCGGAACGGCAGACGTATCTGAAGGCCCAGGTGCCAGTGGCGTCTCTGGTGACCACGGCCGAGAGTGCAGAGGCCGCTTTCGCGGCGCTGCGCAAGACCGAGAAGGTGGTGGCCATCGAGACCGCCAAGAACAAGGCTTCGGGAGAATATAACAAGCTGCTGGAGGAGGCCAAGAAGGGCAGCGCCGAGTACACCGCCCTGCGCGCCAAGGGGAAGGATGCCAATACGCGCCAGCAGGTGGCCGACATCACCCCGGAAGCCAAGGCGGCGATCAGCAAGGAGCTGGCCGACGTGAAGAAGCAGAAGGAGGAGCTCCTCAAGACGCTCAAGGAACAGCCGGCCGTGGTAGCCGCCAAGAGCGCCGACGAAGCGGCGAGCAAGGCGTACCAGGAAATGACCAAGGAGGCGGAATATGTCAAGCTCCAGCAGGCGCGCGACGAGGCCCGCCAAGCCATGAACAAGGCTGTGGAGGAAGCCAAGAAGGGCGACGCCAGCTATAATGAGATCAAGACCAAGCGCGATGATCTGAACAAGCAGGTCCGTGAGCTTGACGCCCAGGTAAAAGCCGCCAAGGCGACGAAGTAGACGCGCCGGTAGCTTGGCGCAGGCGCACAGACTTGTGACCAGGGTCCGGCGGGTAGGGCGGGGCCGCCGGACCCGCCGCAGAACAGGGCATGTTTGCGCGTATTTGCTATTCTTCCAGCATTCAGCCCCCAATTGTACGCAGTTCAGGGCTTGTGCCAATCCTACGGAAGTAGCCCAGGTAGCGGCCAAAATCAGTCTCATACTTTTAAAAGTATGAGACTGGGGTAGCTTGACGGTAATCACGGCTTTTGCCATGCTCGCTCCCGTTTCAGCGCCCGCACTAAAGCGGGGCTGACCGCTACGCCTGCGGCGTGGATCGGGTTAGAAAATCGAGCAATGTGGCAGGCGCCGCCGTCGCTAGCCACAGGGAGTCATGCGATGAATTTACCCACAATCAGCTGCGCACGCACCATGCGGGATGGCGGCATTGACGCCATGGCCGCCTTGGACTGCGCGCTCGTAATCGCGATGGGCCATGCGCCCGAGGCGATGCACCGGGAAATGAAACTCGCCATCGGGCGCGCCATGGCGACCATCATGGCAGAAACCATCAACCCAGCGATACAAGCTTTCCCGGAGCTCGCGCCCACCGACGAGACCTGGCGCGCGGTGGCCAGGGATCGCGCCAAGGCACGTGCGGCAGCCGGCGCACCAGCCGCCTAGCCGCTCGGTTGAGCAAGGGCGGGGCCGCCGGACCCGCCGCTTGTGTCCGCCACTCTACGCTGATCGCGGTCTGCAGCCTGTAACCGCCGGCAGAACAAGTCCCCGAGCGAAGTCGAAGGGTCCCGTGCCAGCGGCAGCGTGTTGTGCGGCCCGGCGTTTGTCGCGCGTCGTGCTGCGGGCAAGGGACTGCCAGCAGCTACTGGCCGGCCGTAGCCACGGGCCACGCGAGCCAGGGTGGCTATGGAGGTGGCGGAAAGTGGCGACAGCGCAGAATTACCTGCTCACCGCCCGGTCAGCCCAAAATATCACAAACGTTTGTGATTTTTCCGGCTTGGATCACAATGAGTTTCTGCGGTTGCGTGTGCCGGCGTCGGCTATGAAGCTGGCGAAACGGTCAATCCTACCGGCATACGCTATGACAGGCAGGTGCGTGCCAGCGCGTGCCCCCTCCCACCAAGAATGGAAGTAGCCCAGGTAGCGGCCAAAATCAGTCTCATACTTTTAAAAGTATGAGACTGGGGTAGCTTGACGGTAATCACGGCTTTTGCCATGCGTGTGCTTGTTTCAGCGCCGGTACCAAAGCGGGGCGGGGGGCGGGTAAGGCGCGTGCCGTTATAGGTCTGGCAGGGACTTCCCTTGCAGTTCGCTCTCGTAGACTTGCAGCCGTTCGTTGATGGACTGGAGGGTGTTCTCGATTAGGGTGGTGGTGGCCTGAAGTTTACTGGCCTCGCCGCCTTGCATCGCTTCGGCGGGAATCAGCCGGTACTTGTCGGCGACCTGCTGGAGTTCGTTCTGTTTGTACGCGCGGGCCTTTTGGTAATCCGCCACCTTTTTCTTGAGCGCCTTGGCGTCCATCTTCTCGGCGGCCATCTTGATTTGCGGCACGGTGGAGGTCAGGTCAACGCGCATGGCGGCTGGGGTTTTGTCACTCCGGCTGCACCCCGCGAACAGGATTCCGGCCAGGAACACGGCGAGCATGAGTTGGACTTGTTTCATCGGTAGCATCTCCTATGGTTGTGCGGTATGCCTGCCAGCAAACGCCAGCCGGTCATGTATTTGCACATGGTAGAGGGTACGTTGTGGGTTGTCAATCGGCGCGGGTAACTTCTCAGGAGGGAAGGGTTCAGGGTTCGGGGTTCAGGCCGGATTTCACCGCC
>CAYSHQ010000035.1:0-11280 GCA_964430835.1 uncultured Lentisphaerales bacterium | reverse complement strand
GATTGGATGTTGTCGAAAAATCGTTACGCACACTCCACTTGGACCCGTTGCTCCTTCCACCTGACGACACATGGATCTGCTTGATGTGCTCGACGCCGATGGCGACCGGGCCGAACAACGTTTGCAGCTTGAGCGGCGCCAGCGTGATAACACCTTTGAGCTTGTCGCCGTTGCGCAGGTCGAGCGTTACGGTTTCGTGCTCCTCGCCGATCTTCAGCGTCCGGATCTGCGGGAGCGGCACATTCATCTTGGCATAAGGCGTCTCCACCAGCACGCTCGCGATGGCCGGGGTGCCGATCACGCGCGAGCCGTCCACCAGGTCCAGTTCCAGACGCAGGGGGCTCGCCAGCAGATTGGTTTCTGGCGCTGCGCAGAGCCTGCTCGCCGCCAGCGCCCCCACGATCACAACCCATCCAAGCATCCTTCGATACATGCCAGACTCCTCTCTCGGCGCCGGTGCTCCCCGCATCCGTAACGGCGCCTGAACCCCGCCACGCTTACCGCGCCCTTACTAGATACGTCCCACGGACACTCCATCTTTGCGATTCTTTTCTATGTAGTCGTTACCCGGCGGAGTTACCCCGTATCGGCAACCACGTTCGTTCCGCCAGACAGCGTACCAGAACCGCCCCCCGGTAGTTGTCATAAAAGTGTAAAAGTTCCGGGAGCCACGGGGTCAACCCTTAAGAGTTAAACATGTCGCTTGCGCGCTGGCACATGACATGAGCTGCGCATCGATCGCGGCAACTCGCGCAGCGAGTTTTTGATCCGACGGGAGATTGGCGCGCAAAGAGGCCAATCGTTGACAAACGGCGGCACCGCTGCCGACGCCCAATCGTTCCGCGACATCGCGCTGCGTCAAACCGGCGTATTTAATCAACATGTAGGCGGCTACGGTGCGCGTGTGGCAGCCGTAGGCGCGCCGATGCAAGGCAGTCGTGTCCACGCCAAATCCAACGGCCACCACGCGTTCAACCTCCTGCGGATCAACCGCGAACGTCACGCGCCGGAACGCCACATCCTCCGGTCGCCGCGCCGCCGCCAACAGAACCGCATGTCTTTCGTGCACCATTTGCTGAAAACCGTCATCGCCAATCCCCCAGCAGGCCCCGCGAAGCGTCTGCGCAAATGCCAAATCTGGCATGCCGATGCCTTCCTCTACAAATGTTCGATAGGCCTCGCGCCGGTCCCCATCCGTGTTGCCGCCTGCCATGGCCAGCACCGGCCCTTCGTCCACAAATCCCCAGCCAGCACCCAAGCCGGCATAGCCACGGTAACTACTCCACCGGTACCCCCGCAGCGTACGCACCCGATGGTCTATTGGCTTGCGAGTTTCAGCTGACGTATGAACGGGATTGAGATGAATGTAGCGGCTAAGCCGGTTCAGATAGACGTCTCCTTGAACCGGGATTGCCAAGAAACGACCCTGCATCAGATGCCCTACATGTCCGTGCCGCAGGTTGTAAAAGACCGTATGCGCAGTCTGAACTTTGTGCATGAACGCCGACAAGTTGCCTCGCGGCGTCTCGACGAGCAAGTGAAAATGGTTGCCCATCAGGCAGAAGAGGTAGAGTCGAACCCCGCAGCTCTCAACCCCATCGGCCAGCCTATCGAGAAAGTGTGCGCGGTCGCGATCATCGTTAAAGATCGGTCGGCGCTCCACACCTCGTGCCGTGACGTGGTAGATTGCTCCGGCAAACTGTACCCTCAGCTTTCTAGCCATTTAAAAAAATATTATAACCTCAGCTGCGCAACCACAATGATATTCTTAAAGCTAAAGGGCTGACCCCAAGGCCGCGGAGGCCGCAGCCTGCGGCGCGAGCAGGCGCACCTGCTCACGGTCGTCGAAGGGGATGGAGCGGTTGTCGAACTCCTGCGTGGTCTCGTGTCCTTTGCCGGCGATCAGGATGACATCGCCCGCCTGACCCTGGCGCAGGGCTGCGAGGATCGCCTCACGGCGGTCAGCGATGCGCTCATAGCTGCATCCGGACGGGATGCCGGCGGCAATCTCATCCAGAATTGCCTGCGGATTCTCCGTGCGCGGATTATCGGAGGTCAGAATGACATGATCGGCCAGTTCGGCCGCCACCCGCCCCATAATCGGACGCTTACTGCTATCCCGGTTACCCCCGCAGCCGAAAACCACCAGCAACCGGCCGTGCGTGATCTCCCGCAGCGTGGGCAATACCTTGGCCAGCGCATCGTCGGTATGCGCATAATCCACAAAGACCGCCGCCGGCAGTGGCGTGGCCACGCGTTCCAGCCGCCCCCAGCGCGGCCGGGCGCTTTCGATCACACCAACAATCGCCGGAAACGGTACGCCCGCCTGAGAGGCCACGGCCGTCGCGCAGAGCAGGTTGGCGACATTGTACCGCCCCAAGAGGTGCGCCTGCACCGCCGCCGCCCCCTGCGGCGTCTGCAAGGTGAACCGCGATCCATCCGGCGTAAGGTGCAGATCCAAGGCGCAAACCGTGGCCGACGCATCAAACCCATAGCTCACCACCGCCAGCTTGCGCGTGGCAAGCGTCCGGATCAGACGCGCCCCATAGGCATCATCCGCGTTGATAATGGCGGGCGCGCCGGGGTTCGCCTCCGACAGGCTCAAGAAGAGGCGCTCCTTGACATGGAAATAGGTCTCCATGTCGTGGTGATAGTCGAGATGATCGCGGGAGAGGTTGGTAAAGGCGGCGGAGGCGAAGCGCATCCCCCCCACGCGTTGCTGCTCGATGGCATGGGAGGAGACCTCCATGCTCACGCTGTCACAGCCGGACGCGCGCATGGAGGCCAGCAAGGCTTGCAACTCCACGGCGTCGGGCGTGGTGCGCGAGGACTTGATCTCGCGTCCGGCATATTCGCACTGCACCGTGGAAATCATGCCGGGGTTGCGGCCACCGGCGCGCAGCATGTCGCGGATGAGCCAGCAGGTGGTGGTCTTCCCGTTGGTACCGGTGATGCCATGCACGGCCAGCGTGTGGGACGGATGCCCCTGCAATCGGCAGGCCATGTTGGCCAGCACCAGGCGTGCATCGCGCACCTGGATCCAGTGGTGGGCGCCGGCAGGCGCTGGCGTATTGGCAACCACCGCCACGGCACCGCGCGTCATGGCCACCGGCGCATAGCGACTGCCATCCTCGTGACTGCCGGGAATCGCAACGAAGAGCTCGCCGGGGCGGATACGACGGGAGTCGCACTGCACACCGATCACGTGCGTCTGGCCCGGGACATTGCTGGCCACGATATCGGTGCGCGGAATCAGCTCAGCGATCTTCATGGTGATCTCCCTCGCACCGTGCGCGGCGCGCGCGGTGTCTCCTCGGCATTCTCCGACGGCACCGTGGCCGGAATTTCCAGATAGCGGGCGGTAGACTCTGCAATCGCCTTGAACACCGGAGCGGCCACATACCCGCCCATGTGTTGCGGATGCGGGCGTTCCACCACCACCAGCACACCAAAGACCGGCTTACTGGCCGGCAGGAAACCGACAAAAGACGCCCAGAACTCCGAGCTCGAATACCCCCCGCGCTCAGGAATCTGGGCCGTGCCGGTCTTACCCGCCACCTCGTAGTTTTCCACCTTGGCGCGCGTCGCCGTACCGCCCTCCTCGGTTACGCCAATCAGCATCCTACTGACCGCTGCGGCCACCTCGGGGCGGACCGGAGAGGCCAGCACCTGCGGTTGATTCCGTACCAGTTCCATCCCCTGACTATCGACGACCCGCGACACCACGTACGGCTTCATGAGGCGCCCGCCATTGGCCAGGCAACAGTAGGCATTCAGGAGCTGCAACCCGGTAACCGCCACCCCCTGCCCGATGCCGATGCGGCTGGTGGCCAGATCCCCCCACTTGCCGGAGCGCAGCAACCCGCGCTCTTCGCCCGGCAATTCAACCCCCAAGCGATCACCAAACCCGAACGCGCGCAGATAAGCCCGCTGCCGGCGTTCGCCCAGCAGCAGGGCGACACGCGCCATAAAGATATTGCTCGATTTGCTCAGCGCTGTGCCGGTATCGATCACGCCCTCCACATGATCATGCAGCACATGCCCCGCAAAGAACCAAGTCCCTTTACCCACATCCATGCGCGTGTCGGCCGTAATCACACGTTCATTCAGCCCGGCCGCCACCGTAAAGCTTTTCATGGTCGACCCCGGCTCATAGTTCACGCCAATGGCCAGATTGCGCCAGTCCATGCTCCCGGACTCGCTGTATTTAGCCGGATCGAAAGTGGGCCAGGAGGCCATGGCCAGGATCTCGCCGGTGTCGATCTTCTCCACAATCGCCCAGGCGCCGCTGGCACGGAACTCCTGCGTCACGGCCGCCAGGGCCGTCTCAGCCTTGTACTGGATGTTGTTGTCTATGGTCAGATAGATGCTGGCACCATCAATCGGCGCGATATAGGTATTGCGGCGCCCCGCGATCTCCACCTGCCGCGCATCCTTTTCGCTCTCGATGCGTCCGTTGATCCCCTTGAGGTAGGAGTTATATTGCAGTTCCAGGCCAGCCCCCCCCTCAGGGTCGCGGGCTTTGTTCACAAAGCCCAACACATTGGCCAGCCGGTGCCCTTGCGGATAGACCCGCACCACCCGGTCTTCCCACCCTACGCCGCTGACTTGCCGGTTGGTGGCAATCTCGCGACAGACGCGATCATCCACCAGAGGGGGGAGCAGTTGGTGCCGGGAATTCGTCGCCGCGAAACAAGTCAGCAGACGATCCACCTCCATGCCCAGCTTTTCGCTGAGAATCGAGGCGATCCTGACTTTGTCGTGTTTGGCTTTAACGGCCAACGGATCCAGAAAGGCTTGGTGGGCGGTCAGGCTGACCGCAAAGGGGTTGTTCTCGCCATTGCGGTCGTAGATCGCGCCACGCCGGGCGATCAACTTCATCTCCCAGGGACGCGTGACCGGCTCTTCGTCACCCAAGTGCAGGAAGCAGAGACGACCGATCAGCCCCAGCATGGCCAGGATGAGGAGCCCCCCCACCGTCCACATCCGCCATTGAACCGTCCGCTCATGCATGATCACTCAATCCGTCCCGGCTCTGCGTCGTCGCCCCTGCATCCGGCAGGGCAGCGAGCCGTCTGTGAGACATACGCACAACCCGCGCGCCCCGGCACCGGTCTACCCGCCACGCACCCGCGCGCCCAACGCACCGGGGGGCGGCCTCACCGCCCCATGCGACCACTTGCCACACGCGTCGCGCCGCCGCGCGCCACCGCACCCGACACAACCCCTACGGGCTGTGCCTGTGCGAGTGCCGTGGTGGCGGGTGTCGAACGCGAGGAACCACTGACGCGGACAATCTGCGCCGCCGTCGGATAGACCATGAGCAGGCCATTGCGCACCAGCAGCTGATCCAGCTGCTCGGCCGTCTTCATGCCGTTCCACTTGGTTTCCTCACGCATCCGCTCGTTCTCCAGTTCGGTATACTGGTCTTCCAGCCGTTTGATCTCCTCGCTGTACTGGGAGCACTTATGCCCCATCCAGAGATAGACCAAGGCCAGCGAAACGGCCACCACAAAGCCAATCCCCACCGGTTTAGGCACATATTTCAGCGGGTGTTTAAACCGCATCCGCCGCCGATTCTTTCCCATGACGATTCTCCTACTCGAGTTTCGAATGTCAACTTCCTATGACTGCAACTGCAATTCTTCATCCGGGGTCAGGCGCCGCACGGCCCGCAACTTCGCGGAACGGGCCCGTGGGTTGACGGCCAGCTCTTCCTCGCCCGGCGTCACCGGATGCCGGTGTACCAAGGCTACGGCCGGCAGCACCCCTTCCCACCGTGCGCCTCCCTGCGGCAGCGAGACTAGCCGCCCGGCATGCGCCGCAAACGCCGTCTTTACCTCGCGATCCGTCAGGCTCTCAAAGCTGATCACCACCATGCGTCCGCCGGGGCGCAACAGGGTCAAGGCTTCCGCCAGTGCGGCCCGCAGCGCGCCAAGCTCATCATTCACCGCCATGCGCAGCGCCTGGAACACGCGCGTCGCCGGGTGCCGCCGCCCACCATGCCAGCCGCTGGCCGCCGCCACGATCTGCGCCAAGCGGGCGGTTGTCACAATCGGTTCGCGCCGCTGCTCGCGCACAATCGCCCGCGCGATCGACCCGGCGCGCGGTTCCTCGCCCAAGGTGCGGAAGAGCTTTGCCAGTTCGCCCTCATCCCGCCGCGCCAGCCAATCGGCCGCCGTCTCCCCGCAGGAGCCATCCAAACGCATATCCAGCGGACCATCGCGCATGAAGCTGAAGCCGCGCTCCGCCAGATCCAACTGCGCCGAGTTCACGCCCAGGTCGAGCAGCACGCCGTCGACTTCGCCAAAGCCGTGCGTGCGAGCCAGCGCACCCATGGCACCATGATCCCCATGCACCAGCACGGCCGTGCCCGGCGCCCCCTGCAACCGAACGGACGCCTGCGCCAGGGCCGCCTGATCCCGATCCAGCCCCAGTAACCGCCCCTCCGGCCCGGCGCGCCGCAAGATTTCCAGGGCATGCCCCGCATATCCCAGCGTACCGTCCAGGTACACGCCACCCGGCCGCACCGCGAGCGCCGCCAGCGTCTCCGCCATCATGACCGACACATGCACCGTTGCGTCTCCCATCCTCAAAACCCAAGAATCTTCGCCGCATTGGCAACCAGCGCCGGGTTGATCTCCCGCCGCTTGGCCCGCACCTGCGGCGCCCAGATCTGCACCCGCACCCCGATGCCCCGCAACAACACGGCATCTTCCAAATGCGCAAAAGCCAGCAACTCATCCCCAATGCGAATGCGCCCTTGCACATCCACCGCCAGATACTCGGCATCCGCAAAAAAATCGCGCAGCGCCTCACTCATCCCCTCGTCAAACAGCGGTTGCTGCCGCAACCGCTGCAGCCGGGGCTGCAAAACAGACGGCGCCAAAATGGTTAAACACGGATCATGTGGGTCGGCCATAACATATAAATGCGCCGGTGCCCCCATAACTTCCCGCCAAACGGATGGAATCGTGATCCGGCGCTTGGGATCCAACGCATGCTCAAACGTCCCGGCCAGCGGCCCGTCCACGCCTCGCATACTCTCTGTGACTTCTTTTTCCATTGGTTGACACGCATAAACATAATCTGACATTTCATGACACAAGTCAACCGCGAAACGGGGAAATCGCAGAAAAGAAACAGAACGCAACATGCTCTGCCAGTGCTAATTACGAAACTGCCGACAGGGCGAAGACGAGGAAGCCAACTAAAAATCGCCGAGCCACGGGGGCGACGGCCAATATGGGCCACCCCCAGCCTGATCCCCGCAGAGGCCCCGGTTGCCCAGCGCGTCCGCCAGACCGCCCGGCACGTCCTCCGGTGCTGCAGGTCTCCCTTGCGAAGCGCCGTACGAAGCAGGTATGCTGCTGCCAGTCCGCGCCAGACCTGCGCGACTATGAAAGGCCGCATGTTTCCCATCACTCTGGATCGTCCGCTAGCGATTCTCGATATCGAAGCCACAGGGATTAGCCCCCGGGCAGACCGCATCGTTGAACTGGCCATCCTGCGTATCCATCCAGATGGCACGGAGACGCTGCGTACCTGGCTGGTGAATCCCACGATCCCCATCCCAATTGAAACCACGGCGATTCACGGCATTACGGACGACATCGTGCGCAACTGCCCCACCTTCGCCCAGGTCGCCAGCGACATACGGGCCTTTCTGGGAGACTGCGACCTGAGCGGCTTCAACATCCTGCGCTTCGATGTGCCCATGCTCTGCGAAGAGTTTTTGCGCGCCGGCCTGACCTTTGAGGCCGAAAGCCGCCGCGTACTGGATGCGCAGCGTATCTTTCACCTGCGCGAACCGCGCGACCTATCCGCCGCACTGGCATTCTACTGTGGGCAAGCACACACAGAAGCCCATGGCGCCGAAGGAGATGTGCGCGCCACACGCGAGGTGTTGCTGGGGCAATTCCGCAAATACCCCGACCTGCCCAAGGACATGGAAACCATGGACCGCACCTTCAACGTGCGCGACCCCTTCCATGCAGATCGCTCCGGCCGGTTCCGCTGGGTGGACGGCGAGATTGTCGTAAATTTTGGCAAAAAGAAGGGGACTCCATTGCGCACGCTGGCCAAGGAAGAACCCGGCTTCCTGAAATGGATCACGAAGAACGACTTCCCGCTGGATACCCGGCGCCTAGCCGAAAATGCGCTGGCCGGCATTTTCCCCGAACCACCGCGCATCAAAACGATCTCGCCCCCGGATCCGAGCAGCGAGGGTTGAGCCATCCCGACGTCAGGCGGCCAGCGCGCCTGTGTCCAGACCGCGCCTGCCTGCCCCCGCACAGGTAGTCAGGCGCCGCCTTGCCTAACGGCGCCGCGCACACTCACCCGGCCTACTGGCGCTGCTTGAAGAGACGCTCCATCTTCTGGCTGATATCCTGATAACCAATGTCCGCGCTGTACACCTCGCGATAGCATTGGAAGGCCTTCTCCATGCTCCCGGTCACCTCGTAGACCTCCCCAAGGTCGAAGAGCACCTTCTTGCGGTTGGCATCCATCTGCGGCAGCAGATCCCGCGCCATCTCCAACTGCATCATCGCAATGTCATTCTGACCCTTGGCCCGGAAGGAACGGGCCAGGTAGTAGATGGCATCCGTGCGCTCCTTGGCGCTGCGCTGCGCCAGCTGCAGTTGCTGGATGGCCTCGTCATACTGTTGCATCAAGCAGTACTGCACGCCCAGCTCATACCGCAGCCGCAGATCGTTAGGATACTTCTCGACGCGTGCGACCAGGTCATCAAAGACGAACTTCCGTTTTTCCTCTTCGAGCGCTTCCGCGCCCGCGAGATCCTTGCAGTCCCGCAACGCCTCGATGCGCGCGCCATAATCCCGCACCCGGATATCGGTCAGCAACCGGTCCAGTTCCGGGTCCGCCGCAATGCGCTGGCGGGCCTGTAACAAAATCTCGATCGCCTCCGCAAACCGTTTCAGGCGCACCAGATCACGTGCCAGCGCGCGGTAATAGTTCAGGTTGTTGGGCTCAGCCGCAATCTTGCGCTTCCATTCCGCAATCATGACGTCCGCATCGGATCCCACCGCCTGCGCGTTGGCCTGGATCGCCGCCAGGCGCGTTTGCGCCTGATCGGCGACGAGGGCAGCCAGCGAACCACCCCCCGTCTGGCGGGCCTCCTCGTATCCCCCGGTTTTAATGGAATACTGCGCCTCCGCATCTTTCAGCAGGCGCAGCACCTCAGCTGCCGAGGGGCGCTCGTCCAGGAACTTAAGAAAGCAATCGCGGGCCTTGCCATATTCCTCGGCCTTCATGTAGGAATTACCCAGCCGCAGGACCATCTCCAGATTTTTCGGATCATATTCCGCCGCCGCTTCCAGCGTCAACACGGCGGCCTCCATCTGTCCGGCCGCCTCAGCAATGTCGGCATACAGGAAGACCGCACGGACATGCACGGGGTTCTGACGCAACAATTTTTCGGCCGCCAGCAAGGCGCGATCAACCTTGCCGGTCTGAAACAGCAACGAGACCTTGCTATACGCCGGCAGGCTGGTCAGATCGCAAATCGTCCCCATCAGGCCGGAGCGGGGCGGCGCCTTCTTGAGTTTCTGTATTTCCGCCGCACGCAGGAACCGGCGCGCCCGCAGATGACCGGGTGCCAACTCCACCGCGCGCAGCAGCAAGTCTATGGCAAGATCGTAATTGCCGCGCTCAAAGGTCGCAAAACCCTTATTAAACAGCGTCTCCGCCTGCTTGGCTTGGGCATCCGTGGTCTCTTCCGCCATGAAACACCACCTACCGGTTTCCGCGCAAAGGCGCAGTACGACTCTCTCCATGCATCACGTAATATGGTTCTAGTATGATTAGCCGGTTTCGTCAAGAACGGATAGTTGCTGACAGCGGTCGCATCTGCGGCTATGATTCCGGCACACTGTGCTGGAAAAAACCCGCGCGCCACTCATCAAACCACGAGGCCGACATGCCCATCAGCAATCCCGCCCAACTGGAAGAACGTCTCAACGACTTCGATCCACGCGTACGCCGCGACGCGCTGGAAGCCATGCAACTCTTGGCCAGACGCCAGATCCCCGTTCGCGCCGGCGCCAACGTGAACATGCACTGCCAATCGTTCTTCTCCTACCACGCGAACGGGTGGTCCCCGACGCGCATTGCCTGGGCCTGCTGCCGGGAAGGCGTGGCAGCCGCTGCGCTCTGCGATTTCGACGTGCTAGACGGTCTGGAGGAGTTCCTGCGCGCGGGCCTGACGCTGGGGTTGCGCACCGCCGTGCATCTCGAAACCCGTGCCTTCCTGGCCGAACACGCCCAGCAGGAGATCAATGCGCCCGGCGAACCCGGCGTCACCTCCATCATGGGTGCCGGTTTCATCAGCAAACCCGCCGCCGACACCCCTCAGGGCACCACCCTGGCCGGATTCCGTGAAAGCGCCCGCGCCCGCAACGAGGCGCTCATCGCCCGCCTTAACGCCAAACTGCCGGCGATCGGCATCCACTACCTGCAGGATGTGCTGCCCTTGACGCCGCTGGGGGTCGCCACCGAACGCCACATCATCCGCGCGTATGCCGCCAAGGCCCGCCGCGCTTTTCCCGACGACGGCGTACGCGCCGCCTTATGGGCGCCGCTGCTCCGCTGCAAACCCGGCGCGTGTGAGACCCTGGAAAACGATGAAGCGCGCTTTGAGGAAGCCCTCCGCGCAGCGCTGACCAAGCGCGGCGGCCTCGGCTATGTACAGCCGGAGGCCAACACCTTCCCCCCTGTGGAAACCTTCATCGCCTGGGTCCGCGCCTGTGACGCCATCCCCACGATCACCTGGCTCGATGGCACTACCGACGGCGAGGCCGACGGCCGCGCCATGCTGGGCCTGTTACGCGACAAAGGGTGCGCCGCACTCAACATCATCCCCGACCGCATCTGGAACATCTCCCAGCCACAGGAACGCGACCGGAAAACCGCCAAATTGCGTGAGATCGTACAAGCCGCCACCGACATGCAGCTGCCGATCAACATCGGCACCGAGATGAACCGCGCCGGACTGCCCTTTGTGGACGATCTGGAAGGACCAGTCCTGCGCGAATACCGCGACGCCTTCCGACAGGGCGCCCATGTCATGATCGGACACACCCTGCTAAGCCGATACGCCAACGCCCCCTACCTAGGCCCCCGCGCGAACGCCGAATTTCCGGAGCTGCGCGCGCGCAACCGCTTCTATGCCGCCATCGGCGCCCTCCCCCCCGTCACCCACGAAATCGCCGACACCTATCTCGACGCCGGGCCGGAACGCGCCTTCACCCTGCTGGCCTA
>CAYSHQ010000034.1:0-11289 GCA_964430835.1 uncultured Lentisphaerales bacterium | reverse complement strand
TCGCCTTGTGGAGCATGACGAGAAACACAGCCTGCGTGGCGTCTTCCGCCTCCTGGTGCTGGCCCAGCATGCGCTGGCAGACGCGATAGACCATGCGCTGGTGCCGTAACACCAACTCTGCGAAGGCCTTCTGATCACTCGAACGGGCGTACGCCGCGATCAGGTCACTGTCGGTCTACATTTGCATAATGGTCTCACACTACCAGAATCGTTCGTCCTTCCACAAGGTACTGACAAGTTTTCGGGTTTTGTTGCATCTATTTTTTTAGAATGGGTCGATTATGGGCTGGGGGCGGTAAATCGCCTGGCGCTGGGATGGCTCGCGGCGCGTCCGGCGGCCGCGCCCTACCTGGCTTTCGCCGCGATTTGGAGGGTGAGCACCGCCGACATCCCGTAATCGCGGGTGCGAAGACACACGCAAGGATTTGAACGCACTAAGAAATCACACAATTACCCGGCTTCTTCGTGGCCTTCGTGTTCTTCGTGGTAAATCTCACCTTTCTCCTCCCACTAACTAGCATCACACCCGGACGGATAACGGCAGGTCAGTTGCCTGGCGGGGCGCAAGTGCCGTGGCCGGTTCGGCAGGCTTTTTTGGATGTCGAGCGTTGCCGCCAGACCTCGAAAGCCGTATCATAAAGCCGTTTTACCGATCAGGCAGGGAAGGCCGATGGGACGTGCGGGGGCGTGAGGGACCTGCGTGCTCTTCTATGAAAAACAAAAAAATAATCATTGTCGGTGCGGGACCGGGCGGGCTTTCGGCCGGCATGATCCTCGCCAAGCGCGGTTTTCAGGTCACCATCGTGGAAAAGGCGGGGGTCGTCGGCGGGCGGAATGCGCCGCTACGGCAGGACGGCTTTACGTTCGACATCGGTCCGACGTTCCTGATGATGAACTATATCCTCAAGGAAATCTTCGAGGAAGCCGGCAAGCGCGCCGAGGACTACATGCAGGTCAGGCGGCTTGACCCCATCTACCGACTGCTTTTCGCAGACAAGACGGTGCTAGCCAGCAGCGACTTGGCGGCGATGAAGGCAGAAATCTCGCGGCATTTCCCCGGCAACGAGGAGCAGCTCGCGCGGTTCATGCAGACCGAGAAAGCCCGTTACGATAGCATGTTCCCGTGCCTCCAGAAGGAATACACGCGGCCGTGGCACATGCTCCGTCCGGTGTTCCTGAAGAGCCTCGGTGCGCTGCAACTGAACAAGACGCTCTGGCAGAACCTGACGTCGTATTTCAAGCCGGATGACCTGAAGATCTGCTTTACCTTTCAGTCCAAATATCTCGGCATGTCGCCGTGGGAATGCCCGGCCGCATTTACCATGATCCCGTACGTGGAACACGCCTATGGCATCTACCATGTGATCGGCGGGCTGAACCAGATCTCGGCGGGCATGGCCCGGGCCTTCCAGGAACTGGGCGGCGACCTGCGGCTCGACACGCCGGTGGCAGAGTTGATCACCGCCAACCGGAGCGTCAAGGGCGTGCGGCTGGAGGGCGGCGGGGAACTCTTCGCCGATGCGGTGATTGTCAACGCGGACTTCGCGTATGCGATGTCCTCCCTGGCCCGCAACGCGGGGCTGAAAAAATACTCGCGGGAAAACCTGCGCAAGAAGCGCTATTCCTGCTCGACCTTCATGCTCTACCTCGGCGTGGGGAAACAATACGACCTGCCGCACCACAACGTCGTCTTTGCGTCCGACTACCGGCGCAACGTGGAGGAGATCTTTGCCAAGGGGACGCCTTCGGAGGACATGTCGGCCTATGTCCAGAACGCGTGTGTCACCGATGCCACGCTCGCGCCTGCGGGCAAGTCCACCATCTATGTGCTGGTGCCGTGCCCGAACATGACGGCTGGCACGGACTGGGACACGCTCAAGCTGACGTACCGTGAGAAGATCCTGGACATGCTTGAGAAGCGCACAGAGTTGAAGGACTTGCGGCGGCATATCGAGACCGAGGTGATTTGCACGCCCGCGGACTGGGAGAAGAAGTACCATGTCTACAACGGTGCCACGTTCAACCTGGCGCACAATCTCCAGCAGATGCTCTACTTCCGGCCGCACAACGCGTTCGAGGAACTGGCCAACTGCTACCTCGTCGGCGGCGGAACACACCCCGGCAGCGGGTTGCCCACCATCTACGAGTCGGCGCGGATCACCTCCAACTTGATTTCCAGGAAATACGGCGTGCCATGCACGCCTCCCACCACGCTCAGCAGGAAGGAATCCTTCTGAGCCAGAGAAGGCGTCATGGAGTTGCTCGACAAGTCCCGGCTATCCGGACACGTCCTAGGCCGTTATAGCCTGCCGTCGACGGACGATTTGGCAGCGCTGGTACGGCAGTCGCGGGCGGCCTTTGCGACCTGGAAAGAAACCCCGGTGGCGGCGCGCGTGGCGTTTCTGCGTAAGTTCCGCGAGTACCTTGTGCGGCATGCGGATGACATCGCCGCCTACGTTTCGGCCAGCACCGGCAAAGTTCCGGTGGAGGCGCTGGCGGCCGACGTCTTTACCACGCTGGCTTTCGTGAAGTATTACGAGACCAACGCGGCGCGCATTCTGCGGCCGCAAAAACGCCGGACTTCGCTGCTCATGTATAACAACTCCGCCCACGTGGAGTTTGCGCCGCTCGGCTGTGCGTTCATCATCTGTCCGTGGAATTATCCGCTGCAGTTGACGCTGGTGCCGCTCCTCTGCGCACTGGCGGCGGGCAACACCGTCATCATCAAGCCGTCCGAGGTCACGCCCGGCATCGGCCGGATCATCGCGGAGATGTGCCGGTTTGCGGGGCTGCCGGAGCATGTTGTTATGATTGCGCAGGGGGGGCGGGAAACGGTCGAGGGCGTGATCGCGGCACGGCCCGACAAGGTGTTTTTCACCGGGGGTTCCAGCACCGGGCAGAAGATCATGGAACTCTGCGCGCGCCACTTGATTCCCGTGGACTTGGAACTGGGTGGCAAGGACGCCATGCTGGTGTTTGCCGACGCCGATCTGGATCGGGCGGTGCGGGGCGCGCTGTACGGCGCGTTCGCGAACTCCGGGCAGATGTGCGTCGCCGCGAAACGGATCTACGTCGAGAGGCCGGTCTACGAGGCTTTCGCCGCTCACCTGGCACAGCAGGCCGGCGCATTGCGCGTCGGTTGCGGCATGGAGCACGATATTGGCGCGGTCACGCTCGACACGTCCATCGCGCGCATGACCGCGCAGTATGCCGACGCGGTCCAGAAAGGCGCGCAACCGCTCAACGCCTTCCAGCACGAAGGCTGTTTTGTCTGGCCCGTCGTTGTTCGCGATGTCACGCCCGACATGGCGCTGGCCACCGAGGAGACGTTTGGCCCCATGGTGCCGGTGATGCCGTTTCAGGACGAGGCGGACGCCATCCGGCTCGCCAATGCGTCGGAGTACGGGCTCAATGCCAGCGTCTGGACAGGCGACCTCGCCCGGGCCAGGCGGGTCGCGTCGCGGATTGAGGCGGGCAGCGTCTACATCAACGACGTGGCCAAGAACATCAGCAACCCCGACCTGCCTTTTGGCGGAATCAAGCAGAGCGGCATGGGCCGGTATCATGGGCCGGAGGGGCTGCAGGCGTTTTGCAACATCAAGGCCGTGACGATTAACCACAACCGCGGTGGCGAACCGAACTGGTTTCCGTACAGCGGCAGGCTCTACGCAAACATCAAAATGATGATCGACACGCTGTACGGAAACTTACCCAGTACGAGGAAAATATGCAATATTTTCCGCCTGGCGGGCAGCTTCAAGAGAAAACCATGAACCCCAAAAAAGCGGTCATTATCGGCGCCGGCCTGGGCGGTCTTTCCGCGGGCATACATCTTCGTAATGCCGGATATGCCGTCGAGATCTACGAGAAGAATGCGCATGTCGGCGGACGCCTGAACGTGCTCCGCGCGGAGGGGTTCTCCTTTGATCTGGGTCCATCCATCCTGACGCTGCCGCATATTTTTGAGCGCTTGTTCACAGGGGCCGGCAAGCAAATGGCCGACTACGTGAAGATGCAAAGTCTGCCGGTGCACTGGCGCAACTTTTTTGAGGACGGCAACGTCATCGAGTTTGACCGCGACCGCCAACAAATGGAGCTGAACAACCCGTCGCTCGCGGCCGACGATTTTCGGCAGCTCGACAATTTTCTGGAGTATTCCAGGAAGCTCTATGCCGCCGCCGACCGCGGCTATTTCCGGCACGGCCTGGAGAATCTCTGGCAGGTCATCCGCTACCACGGGCCGCTGGCGGCCCTGCGCGATTTCGATGCGTTC
This sequence comes from uncultured Lentisphaerales bacterium, assembly GCA_964430835.1. Taxonomy (GTDB): domain Bacteria; phylum Verrucomicrobiota; class Kiritimatiellia; order RFP12; family CAIWXQ01; genus CAIWXQ01. The sequence continues at coordinate 7,016 of CAYSHQ010000034.1, read as the reverse complement.
TCCGTGATGAACGACGGCACACGGCGGCATATCCGGCATGTCCAGCTGGGCAACGCGATCAACTTCTTCGTCAAGTACGTCGGCTCGTCCGCGTACCAGGCGCCGGCGATCCTGAACCTGTTGCCGCATGTGCAGTTTCAGTACGGACTCTGGTACACCGAGGGTGGTCTGATCAAGCTGGCCGAGGGCTTGCATCGTCTGGCCACGGATATCGGCGTGCGGATCGAGACCAACGCCGAAGCGGTGCAACTGCGGCACACCGGCCACCGGATTGACCGCGTGATCCTGAAGGACGGCCGGGCCATTGCTGGCGACGTCATCATCAGCAATCTGGAGGTGATCCCCGCCTACGAGCGACTGCTCGGTGAGGATCGGCGGTTCCTGAAGGCGTTCGACAAGTTCGAGCCGGCCTGCTCGGGGCTTGTGATCGACATCGGCAGCCGCAAGCAATATCCGATGCTGGCCCACCACAACTTCTTCTTCTCCAACGACCCGAAAAAGCATTTCAGGCAGGTCTTTAAGGAATACAAACTGCCGGACGACCCGACGGTGTACGTGGTGGCTGTCACCCGGACAGATAAGTCGCAGGCGCCCGTTGGTTGCGAAAATATCAAGATTCTGCCGCATATTCCTTATATTCAGGACCGGCCGTACACGCGGGAAGATTATCTGCAACTCCGTGAGCGCGTGCTGCTCAAACTGGAACGGATGGGGCTGGCCGGCCTTCGTCAGAACACGGTGGTCGAGCATATGTGGACGCCGGACGATATTCAAAAGACCTATGGCTCCCACCGCGGTGCGATCTACGGCGTGGTTTCCGACTGGCGCAAGAACCTTGGCTTCAAGGCGCCCCGGAAATCCGGCAAGTACGCGAACCTCTATTTTGTCGGCGGCAGCGTCAATCCCGGCGGCGGCATGCCCATGGTGGTCTTGTCTGGCGAACTGGCGGCCGCCCGGATTATCCAGGAGCTCCAGTAGCAGGAAGGGTGTGTTAGCGGTCGGAATATTAATCGGGCTGATGGTAGCGGGCGTTTGCATGCGCGGGGAGTATTACCTGAACCCGCACCCGCTCGAACTAAAGCTCCGGAACCATGCCTGAAACATGGTGACAACCGCAGGGCAGCACCGCTTTCACCATCTGCCATTCTTCCAACTCCCACGGTTCGGCCGCTTGACGTACTAGGTGTCCTATGGTACACAGTACACCGTGTTTATGCCACATATAGGCTTTCAGTCGGGCGTGCCGGTGTATGAGCAGGTCATCTACGCCGTGAAGAAGGCGATGATCGCCGGCGTCTTAAAACCGGGCGACGAATTTCCTTCGGTGCGCAAGCTGAGCCAGGAGTTGCGCATTAACCCTAACACCGCGCACAAGGTGGTGGCGGCGCTGACCGCCGAGGGGTTGCTGGAAGTTAAACCCGGCATCGGCACCGTGGTGGCGGCCGCGCCGGCTGCAAGCGCCAAACAGCGCCAGGCCCTGCTCGGCAACGAAGTCGAACGACTGGTGGTCGATGCCCGGAATCTGGGACTCGGCGTCAAGGACGTGACGGATGCGGTTCAGGCGCATTGGAGAAAGTTGAGGGAGGACAAACCATGACCCACGTCATCGAAACGCAAGCCCTGACTCGCCGGTTCGGCCGGCACGAGGCCGTGCAGGACTTATCCATTAGCGTGCCGGCGGGGAGCATCTTCGCGTTCCTCGGCCCGAACGGTGCCGGCAAAAGTACCACCATTAAGTTGCTGATGAACATCCTGGCACCCACCTCCGGCAGTTCGTCCGTGCTGGGCGTGGCCTCGCCACGGCTGGGCCCGGCGCAGTTCCAGCAGATCGGGTACGTGGCCGAAGATCAACGCCTGCCGGAGTGGATGACGGTGGAACAGTTCCTGAACTATGTGCGCCCCATGTACCCCACCTGGGATCCGGCGTTTTGCGACGCCCTGCGCAAGCAGTTCGACCTGCCGCCAGACCGCACGCTCAAGCAACTCTCGCGCGGCATGCGCATGAAGGCCGCCCTGCTGGCCTCGCTGGCCTACCGGCCGAAACTGCTAGTGCTGGACGAGCCGTTTACCGGTCTTGACCCGCTAGTCCGGGATGAGTTCATTCAAGGCATCCTGGAGCTGACGGCACAGGAGCAGTGGACGGTCTTCATTTCGTCGCACGACATGGACGAAGTGGAGCGCCTGGCAGACAGCGTGGGGATCATCCACGAGGGACGGCTGCGTGAAAGCGAATCGGTCGAAGCCCTGCAAGCGCGTTTCCGTCAGGTAGAGGTGGCGCTGCCGGAAGAGATGCCGCTGCCGGTGCGACTGCCGGAGGCCTGGCTGATGCCGGAGAAATCGGGGCGCATGCTGCGGTTTATCGACAGCCGACATGAGGCGCAGGCCACGGAGGCAGCGATACGGCAGCTGTTGCCAACCGCCGGAGCCATGGAAGCCACGCCCCTGTCGCTGCGCGAGATCTTTCTGGCGCTGGCGCGGACGTATCGGATGAACAGCGGGAATGAGAAGAAGAACGGCGGGTCCGGCGGCCCCGCCCTACCGGGACAATAATCGAGCGGTAAGGAGCAACGATGAAAAGCGTGATGTGGCTGGTGGTAATGAAGGATTTGCGGCGCTTGCGCGGCGTGCTGTGGCTCTGGTTTCTGGCGTTGGCTGTGACATCCGTGGCCGGCGCGTTAGTACCCGTGCTCGCCGATCAGCCTGGGTGGAAGATGCTCGCACAGGTGCTTTGGATGCTGCAACCGCTGGCGCAGGTGGTGCTGGTGGCGCTATTGGTACCCCTGCTCCTCCACGAGGATCCGCTGGTGGATGCGCGGGCCTTCTGGCTGACGCGTCCAATTTCGCGGCGCACCTTACTGGCGGCCAAAGCGGTATTTCTGACGCTCGTGGTCGTGTTGCCCGCACTGGTGGGCGAACTGCTGGCCATGGGGTGTAATGGGCTCAGCGCGCGCCAACTGCTGTGCGCCACGCCGGAAATCCTGCTGGCCATGCTCAGCAAGGTCTGCGTGATCGGCGCGCTAGCGGCCCTTACGCGCAACTTCGGGCAGTTTGCCATCGCGCTGGTTTCTTATCTCTTTGCATACGGCGTACTGTCGTTTGGGATCGGCATCTGGCTTAGGCTATCCATCCAGTGCGGCCGTGAAACGACCATGATGGAAACGGGCTACTTGCAAACACAGGCGCTCGTTGTGTGGCTATCCCTGAGCGCGGTGGGTAGTGCTTTGATGGTCTGGCAGTTCTTGACCCGGCGCACGGGGGACGCCATCGTGGTCGGCGTGGCCGGGCTGGTGGCTATGATTGTGGCCAAAGAGTTGTGCGCCTTCAATGCGTTTGCCACGACGCCGTGCAACCAGCCGACACGCCCGGCTAACCTGGCCGTGACGGTACACGAGTTGCGAACCACTACAAATCCCAATCTGCCACGCTTTCAAGCCCCCATCTTGCAAGCAGAACTACTTGTCCATGGCGTACCGGACACACAGATCCTGCAGATTACATCTGGCCATGCCAGTCTGCGCTATCCTGGCACCGGCGATCTGCAGGGGTATATGACTTCCGACAGGCTTATGGCCCAAGGGCAAATCGGCCAGTTCTTCGCGCGCGAAGGGAAGCCCATGGCAGCCGCCGCCCGGACGCTGACTGCTCGCCTGGGAAAGATTCACGTGCTCAACGGGCCTACCGGCACGGTGCAAACGGCTGACGGGGAAACCGTCCAGCTTGTATTGGACCGCTCGGCGCCTCGCATCGAATCCCTGATCGGGCAAAGCGGCCACATCTCGGGCGTGGTGAAGCTGGCGTTTTCCGGATATCGCCTCGGCGCGATGACGGGCTTACGCGAGCAGGCACAACTGGTCAATGGAGCGGACCGCGACCGGATCGTCGCGATCACGAACCATACCAGCGGCTTGCAAATCTCACTGCTGAAAGTCCGCGCCACCATTGCCCTGGGCGGGAATAAGAGCCAGCAGGACATGTTCGACCGCATGATGGTGGGGTCGCAGGATACGTATGCGCTGGTCAACCGAGCATGCAGCAACGAAGTCGTCCTGTGTGAGAAGGCCGAACCGGACGATATGCTCTCCATGATGACCGCGGCGACTCGCTTCAGTCTGCCACCGCGGCTGGATTTCACGAGTATGAAACTCACATTTCCGCCCGTGGCGGCCGCGTGGCTGAAGGACGCGGAGTTGGTCTGTCTGCAGACGCAACAGCTTGGTCAATGGGAAACCCCTTTGGCAGAGGCCTACGTGGTGCTGCAGGCTGCCCAGGCGCGCACGGAGTCTCCCTATGTTAGCCATTGAAACCAGTCAATTGACGCGTAATTTCGGCGCCGTGTGCGCGGTGGACAATCTGGCCCTGCGTGTCGAGGCCGGGACCTTCTACGGCTTTCTCGGGCCGAACGGCGCAGGCAAGTCCACGACCATCAAGATGCTGACCGGCTTGCTGGCGCCCACTGGCGGCTTCATGCGCATTCTGGGCGCGGATCTCGCCGAGCCCGAGGCGGCGCGCGACATCAAGCGCCGCGTCGGCGTGGTGCCTGAGGACCTGGCGCTGTTCGACAATCTGACCGGGCGCGAATATCTCACGTTTATCGGACGCATGTACAGCCTGCCACCGGCCCTGGTGCGCGAACGGTGTCAGGAGCTGCTGGTCATGATGGGCCTGGCGGATGAAGAGAAGAAAGTCACGCTGGAATACTCGCACGGCATGAAGAAGAAGCTGGCGCTGGCTGCGGCCCTGCTGCCGGATCCGGACCTGCTCTTTCTCGACGAGCCGTTCGAAGGCGTGGATGCCGTAGCCGCGCGCATGCTCAAGGACATCCTGCTACGGTTTGTGCAGCGGGGGCGGACTGTGTTCCTGACGTCCCACGTACTAGAGATCGTCGAAAAACTTTGCACCGATGTCGGCATGATTGACAAGGGGCAGTTGGTCTATCAGGCCTCCATGGCCGACATTCGCGGCAGCAGTTCGCTGGAGGAGCGCTTCCTGGCAATGGTCGGCAAAGGGCAGGCCGGGCAACCGCGTCCGAGCTGGTTGGAGTAGCGCCATGATGCAGCATCTATCGACTCTGGTGTGGCTACGCTGGCGGCTGACCCGCAACCAGTGGCAGCGGCAGGGCACGGCCAGTCGCGTGATTGCTTTGCTGGTGGCGGGCTTGGGCGCGTTGCTGGCGGTGGCAGGCGGCGTGGCAGGTGTCTACTGCGGCTGGGGTCTCTTGCCAGAATGCCCGGCGCTGGTGATCATGCTGGTGTGGGATGGACTAGCGGCACTCTTCCTGTTCTTCTGGCTTATCGGCCTCGTGTCCGAGATTCAAAAGGCCGAGATGCTAGATTTGCGCCACCTGCTGCACTTGCCAATCTCGTTGCGCGAGGCTTTTTTTAACGGTGGTTTTCATCCTGCTGAGCCAGTTGCCCAATCTGCTCATGCAAGCCCGGGGAGGGAAGGCGCGATCGTCCGCGGCGACCGGCCGCGCGGCGGTGGTCGACCATAGCTCACTGGAAGCGGAGTGCGCCGGCCTGGAGCGCGCGCAGCTTTACATCCCGCTGTTATGGCTGCCGCAAGGCGCCAAGGCCTTGGCAGAAGGCCACGCCGGCGTGGCGGCCTGCGGGATCATGGGCATGCTGGCGCTGGGGTTTCTTGGGCTGGCACGTGCCTATCGCACCACAGTACGCGCATACCGGGGGGTGGAGAAGGCGCCGGTGCGCACGCGCACCCCCGCGCCGGTCAGCGGCAGAACAGACGGCGTCCTGCTGGTAGAGCGCACGCTGCCGCTGCTGCCAGATGACGTGGCGGCTATGGCACTGGCCAACCTGCGTTCCATGCTGCGCGCGCCAGAGGTAAAGATGGCGCTGTTTGGGAACACCCTGATGATGGTGTTTCTCGGCGCGGCCAGTGTGCTGGGCCGACATACGGAACTGCCGGCTGAGGCCCACCCCTTTATCGCCTCTGCCGCCGTGGCCTTGTCCTTTATGGGGATGCAACAACTCATGACCAATCATTTCGGCTTTGATCGCAGCGGATTCCGGGCGCTCGTGTTGCTGCCCACCTCACGCCGAAACATGCTGCTGGGGAAGAACCTGGCGGTGGTGCCGTTTGGGTTCGTTGCTTTTCTTGTTTGCCTGGTAGCTGCGACGATCCTGACTGGGTTACGGCCCGTCCATTGGTTGCTGGCGACGCTCACCTTTTTCACGGCCTTCTTCTGGTTCAGCGCGGCAGGGAATCTGACTTCCATCCTGATACCCTTTCGCATCACCGCCGGCTCGATGCGGCCGAACAAACTCAAGAGTTCAACGGCGCTGCTGGTACTGCTGGCGAGTCTGGCCACGATGGCCGTGGGGACATTGATTTTTGTGCCGCCGGCGCTGGGGTTGTTATGCGACCGCTTTCATGTGCTCTCCGGCGGTCTGGTGACCGTGGTCGCGGCGGCGATTCAGGCCATCCTCACGGCGCTGCTGTATTGGGTTACGCTGGCGCCGCTGGGACGCCTGTTACAGCAGCGCGAGCAGCAGATTCTCACGGTGGTGACACAGGCAGTGGAGTAAGCGGGCGTATTGCGTCCCGTTCCGCATCCACCAGACCCATGGCCACCAGTTTCCGCAAGTCCTGCTGGATGGTTCCCAGCGAAACCCCGGTCTCGCGCACCCGCACGAAGGTGCCGCCGCTGCGCAGTCACACCGAACAGGCTCGCCATAATGCCCGCCCGGGTCCGCGAACAGAAGCGAACGACCTTCAGCATCAGCATTGGTCGTATGCAAGAAACGTTGTCATCACCGTCCAGGATGAGATAAGCTCTGTAAGCTGAAGTGCTTCAGGACGGTCTGGTATTCAGGAGGATCTGGCCATGAGGAGGTTGTTAGCGGTCGGAATATTAATCGGGCTGATGGGGACGGGCGTTTGCATGCGCGGGGAGGCGGCTATGACGAATATCTATGACTTCACGCTGCGGGATATCGATGGCAAGGAGCAAAGCCTGGCGGCCTACAAGGGCAAGGTGCTGCTGATTGTCAACGTGGCCA
>CAYSHQ010000033.1:6207-11322 GCA_964430835.1 uncultured Lentisphaerales bacterium | reverse complement strand
TGCCAAGTGGTGGCCGGAGGGGCGGTGCCAGAAGCGCCGCCGCGCACCGCGGTCGGCATGTCGCACGGTGACCTCCGCCACAGCGCCATGAAAACGCGCCGCCTCCACCAGCAGTGACCCCTCCGTGGTTGGGGCTACCGCGAGCCGCTCCGGACGGAAGCAGCACGCCGCCAGTTCTTCGCGCTGCAGCCAGAGGCGGGCCTCCGCCGGTTCCAACCAGTTGGCCTCCCCGAGATAGCCGGCCAGCTCCGCTGTCGGCGGTCGCTCGTAGAGCGTCGTGACCGCCCCCGCGTAGGCCACGCCGCCGTCGCGCAGGCAGACCACCTGCTGCGCCTCCGCCAGGACGGTTGCCGGCGCATGCGTGGCAAAGACCAGGGACGTCCCGGCCTGCTCTACGCGGCGACGGAGCGCTTCCCAGAACTGCCCTACGCGCCCGGGGTCCACATGCGCCAGTGGCTCATCCATCACCAGGACCGCCGCATCGGCCGCCAGCGCCCGTGCCACGGCCAGGCGTGCCCGCTCGCCCTGCGACAGGGTCCCCGGCCGTGCCGCCGCGCGCTCCGTCAGCGCAAACTCGGCCAATAGCCCGTCCGTCCCGTCCGCGCCCATGACCGTCAGATGCTCGCGGACCGTCAAATGCGGCCAGAGCCCCTCGCCTTGCGGGGCCCAGAAGAGCGGCCGCGTGCCGGGACGTGCGCCGACAGGAAGATGCGCCGTCACCGACCCGGCATCCGGTCGTTCAAAGCCCACCAGCAGATTCAGCAGGCTGGTCTTGCCGGCACCAGAAGGACCCAGCACCGCCGTCACACCGCCGGCAAGGTGCAGCGTGACATCCCGCAGCCGTCGGCCCAGCGACACGTTTTCCAGGCTCCAAAGGGGGTTCATCGGTCGGTCCTCAGCCAGAGCCGACGCGATGCCAGGACTGCCAACATGACCAAGAGCGGCGCGGCCACCGTCGCCAGCACCATGGCCGACAGCATCGCGGTCCGGCCGTAGTGCATGAGATTGTACAGTCGCACACTCACGGGCGTAATCCCAGTCGGCGCCAGGATGGCGGAGACGGTCAGTTCCAGGTACGCCCAGCAAAAGAGCAGGAAGAAGGCCGCCGCCTTGCGGCGCGTGCTCAACCGCCAAATCAGGCGACGCCCCTGCGCCCCGCCGAGCAGGCGCGCGGTATGGACGCTGGTGGCCGGTGCCGTATGCCGCAACAGCTGCCGCAGCAGGACCGCCAGGGGGAGCAGGAGCAGCCCCAGCGTCACCAGCAACGGCAGCGGCGTATCGCGCCACAGCACCAGCGGCCCGGTTTGCAGCGCGCCCCCGACCAACAGCGCCAGGACCAGGGGCCCGAGCAATCCCGGCACGCTTACCCCCAAGGCCACCACCCATCGTCGCGGCGCCGCAAAATACGCCAGCGCAGCGGCCGCCACCCCCAGCAGCAGGCTGGTAAGGATCTCGCGCCCCAGCGCGAAGTTCTCCAGCAACACCCGCCACCCCTGCAGGGTTCCGTGCAATACGATCCCGCACGGGATCAGCACGATCCCGCCAGATGCCGCCACCAGCCAGGCCCAGCCGGCCCACGCCTGGCCGATACGGGGCATTGTGCCCTCCGGCCGTTTCCAGGTCTGCCGCGCCACCAGCACCAGCACCACGCCCAATACCGCGGCTTCAACCAGAAACGGACCAGCCGCCAAAACGAGTGACTGGGTCAGCGGCAACCCGCCCGCATGGCCGTCGAACAACCGCACGGTCCAAGTGCGAATGGCCAGCAGGGACGCCAGCTCGAAATCCCCGAAGGCCAGGAGGAAGACCAGCGCAAAGGCCAGGAGAGGGGCGCGCCCGCAGCCGGCCCGCCACCAGAAAAAGCCCTCCCGCAGCCAGGCAGGCACGGAACCCTGCGCCGCCCCTGCGCCGCCGACCGGGCGCAGCGCCAGCCGCCGGCAGTGCCAAGCCTCGGCCGTGAGGGGGGGTGGCGCAAACGCCAGCGCCAGCGCGGCTACGGGCGCCAGCTTGCCCACCAGCAGCAACGCATACAGCGCCGCATTGGCAGTCGGGTAGTGCACCAGCGAAAGGGAAAAGCTGGCATAGGCATAGCCAACCAGCAGCGACGGCATCAGGTAGGGTGCCAACAGCCACGCCCAGGCACCGCGGTGCGTCCCTGCCAGCACCGGGCGCAGCAGGCGGGCCACCAGCACGGCCAGAGCCGCCACCCCCCCCGCGCGCAGCATATCGGCCGCAGGAATCATTTCAGGTATTCCGTCTTCAGCCACGCCAGGCAGTCGCGCCGCGCCTGCTCCATCCCGGAGAGCGGATAACCATCCGCCGCCCACGCCTTCCACTCCCGTACTTCCGCTGGCAGTTGCGCTTCCGCCACCGCTCCGAGGGGGATCTGGCTGGAGCCGGAGTTAGCCAGCGCGACTTCCGTCTCCGCGGAAAGGAGGAAGTCGGCGAGCTGTTGCGCCGCGGCCAGTTGCCGCGTGCCGCGGATGATCGCCACGGTGTTGGGGATGCAGATCGTCCGCCCTCCGGCCACACGCACCGGAAAGGCCGCCACGGGCTGGTGCGCACGCCGCGCCTCGCTGAAGTCGTCGCTGTCCGTGAAGCCATAGTCGCACACCCCCTCGGCCACCAGGTTCTTCACCACCGCATTGCCGGCCACCTCGCGCACCCCGGCCTGGCGCCAGGCCTGATGCCAGGCCTGCAGATTGGTGGCACCCCCCTGCTGCCAGAGCACCGTGTAGTGCGTACGCGTCGTGCCATAGAGCGGCTTGGCCATGACCATGCGCGACAGATCCGCCGGCGGCAGCGTTACCCCGGCGGCCGCCACCCGCTGGGTATTCACGATCCAAACACGCAGGCGCGCGGCAAAGCCGCACCAGCGGCCGGCTGGATCACGGAACTCCGGCGGTATGCGCGCGTAGCCGGGGCCCTGGTAGGGGTGCAGCACCTCCTCCTCCGCCAGCTGCAAGGTGCCGAGCAGTTCATTGTTCCAGAAGAGATCGCACCGCGGATTCCCCTTCTCGCGCAGCAGCAGCTCCACCAGGCCGAGCGACTTGGTCGCCTCGGAGTCGAAGCGTAGTGCCACCGGAATGCCGCTGCGGCGCTCAAAGTCGCGCAGGATCTTCTCGGCGTAGATCGAGTCGTGCGCACAGTAGACCACCAGCGGCCGGGGCCCGCGGGTACACCCCGCCAGGCCGAGCGCCAGGAGGAGGGTCAGCCCGAGCAGAAGGGCTCGTTGCCAGGAGGGTGCACTCTTTCTTGCTGGATCCATGGACCGGTCCTTTCCAAACGGCTGCGTGCAGTGGCTGCTGCTCCCCCTGCCTCCTCACGGCCTGGCGGGCGCTGGTTCCGCTTCACGGGGGAGCGAGTCAAAGTAACTTTTGATCGTGGTGTGATAAGCGGAGGGGATCTGCTCCTTCAGCAGGGCCTCGCTGGCATCCTGACGGGCCGCTTCCACGGCCTGCCGGTAGTTCCTGTTGGCTTGTCCGGCCTCGGAGAGCCCTTTGGTCTTCCAGGAGAGGAGGATCTTGCCGGGCTGATAGGCGGACGCCGACTGCTCCGATTGAAAGGCGGTCTGTGCCCGCTCGTCGCCCGATGGACGGGGCCCAACCCCCTGCCCCTGCCCCTGCCCATTCCCCATGCCTCCCTGCCCGGGCTGATTCCCCGTCCCGGTGCCTTGCCCGGCACAGGCCGACTGATAGAGTTGGTCATACAGGGCTATGTAGTCAGCCAGGTTCGCACACCCCTGGGACTGCTGCCCGTCGAGCGGCTTGACCTCGTTCAGCCGCTTGGCGCATTGCAGCGCCTGCAGGGCCTGATCCAGCGCCTTGGCATCCGCCAGGGCCCTGGCCAGCTGCGCCAGTTCCGCATCCGCCAGGGCCAGCGTTTCGTTCAACCCTTGGAGAGCCTCCTTCGCCAGATCCTGCTGGCCGGCCATCTGCAGCTGCTCCATGGCCCGTTGCAGCGCCGCCTTCCATTCCGGTGCGCTCTGTGCCAGCGCCTCCTGCAGCTCGCGCATGCGGTTCGCCAGCTCCTGCCGCATCGCCTCGCGGGCGGCACCCTCCGGGGCCTGCGCCATCTTGGCCGCCAGCTCCCGCCACGCCTGCACTTCACGCGTCACGCTGCGCGGGTCACCACTTTCCAAGTCCTTCTGCCACTGTTGGGCCTTGGCCGGATCGCGCTGGCCGAAGCTCTGCGCTGAGGTCGCCCCCCCCGCATTCCGCAGCTTCTCCTCCCGGGCCTGCCGCCAGAGTTCGCCCAGCACCTTCTGCTGATCCTGCAGGCGCGCCTGGGTGCGTTTCGGCTCGGCCGGGTTGGCCTGCTGAAAGATCTTCTCCAGGTCCGACACCGCCTGCGCGGCGGGGTCCTCCTGCACCTGCACGGCTTTCTGCTGCAGCAGGCTGGCGCGCAGGGCGGTGGCCTGACGGAGCGCGCGCAGGCGATCCTGCTGCCGGGCATGCTGAACATAGCGTTCCTGCCGGCCGAAGGGATCCCACTGCGGCAGGTACAGCACCGCCGGCACCAGTACCGCGAGCGTGCCGAAGGCGACTCCCAGGGCGCGGCGCCAGTCAAACTGCACCAAGTGCGCCGGGCGAAGCGCGGCTCCGCGCTGTTCGGCCTGCGCGAGGACCAGCGCCTGATACGCCCCCAGCGACCCCTCGATCGTGGCCGCGGTCAGAAAGAGATCCTTCGTTGCCAGCCGTGCATCCACGAGGCGGGCCGCCTCCGCCACACTCGTGCGCCGGCATCCCAGCACGGCCAGCAGCAACGCCACCGCCGGCACCCCCGCGATGGTCGCCCCGGTAAACCAGGGGGGGATCACCCCCAGCCCCCGCGAAAGAACGAGCAGCACCAGATAGACCCCGGAACCCCACAGCCAAAAGGTCGCCCACCGCCGCAGGCACAAGGCTGCGTGCTGGCGTCGCGCCACACGGTGAAGCAGGTTTTGACAGTGGTTCAGCGGCATACCCTCAAGACACCCGGCACCCAAGATGGCGCCCAGTATAACAGGGGGCGCCCGTGGAGAACAAGAAGGCGGAGGTCCTGGGCAGCAGTTCTCATTACGACGCGTTACGAGCGTATTCATGCAGCAGGCTCGTAGCGCCTGCTGTACTTTTG
>CAYSHQ010000033.1:5114-6197 GCA_964430835.1 uncultured Lentisphaerales bacterium | reverse complement strand
CTCTGTCTTCCCCTGCCAAATGGCCCAAGTAAGTGAAACAGGGATGCGCCCGAAGGCGGAGCGCCCGGGTTGAATGAGTTGACGCCGGAGCGCGCTTCCGCACATAATCAGCGCGTCATGCCTTTCTGGCCCTACCAACGTGTATGCCTTCCGACGAGATGGGTGGCGGTGCTCCTGGCGCTGGCATGCCTGGGGCCGGCTGACGTCCGGGGTGCCACTCCCGCGTCCCCGCTAAACGTGGAGCTGATCCAGCTGGTGTCTCGTCCGCGCACGGGCGCGCCCATCCCGGTGGAGGTCCGGTGCCGGTGGAGTGGCAGTGCGCTGCTCGAGGGACGGCTCGAGATGGAGTTCCGCTACCGGTCGGCCGTGCTGCGGCGGTATCGCAGTGCGGAGCTGGCGCTTACCACCGGCGAACAGCGCTTCCGGATGCTGCTGCCGCCGCTGCCGGGGAACTACGATCAGCAGATTGAAGTGGGGCTCTCCTTTGTCGGCGCCCGCGAGCGGCTGGCGTTGCCGGAGAAGCTCCTGCCGGTTTCCCGCGCGGACGAGCGGTCCTTCGTGGTGGCGGTCTGCTTGCCGCGGGATACCGCTGCGCCGATCCAGCCTGTGGAACAGGCGTTGCGGCTGGAACGCTACTTGGCAGCTGCCAACATCATTCCCGAGCCGCTGTTGAGGACATCCCTGGCGCATCTGCTCTCCGACGACCTGCCCGTGCAGCCGCTCTCCTACTGTGCCTACGACCTGGTGGTACTGGCGCCCGGCGCGCTGAACCGCCTGAGCGAACGCCAGACGCAGGCGCTCGGCCGCTGGGTGGCGGCGGGCGGCAGCGTGTGTGTGTTGACCGGGCGCGAATGGACGCCGGAACTCAGCCAGGCACTTACGACCGTGGCAGGTGGGCCGGTCGATGGCCCGCCCACGGTGCCGGCTATCTACCAACTTCTATATTCCGGATTGGGGCGAGCCGTCATCCTGTCCGGCGCCTTTGACCCCGCCACCGACGTGGACTCCAGGGAGTGGCGCAAGGTGGTCAGTTTTCTCTGGAAAGTCCGGCCATCATTGGCTAAGCGGATCATGCGTACCGAC
>CAYSHQ010000033.1:0-5014 GCA_964430835.1 uncultured Lentisphaerales bacterium | reverse complement strand
TCGAGCTGGCGGTCCCGGGGCGTGACAAGACGCTGGAGACGGATGTGCGACAGGCGCTCTGGGCGGTGCAGCCGACGATGCAAGAGAACTCCTATCCATCGGGCTATAACGGGGATGAGTGTGCCGCCGCTCCGGAGCTGGAAGGCTCGGTCCCCCTGCACTATCGTGCCTCGCTCCCCTGCCGGCAGTGGCAAGCAGTCCTGACGCGGACGCTCGCGATGGAACCGTCCGCCTCCCCGCTGCCGTTCGACATCGCACTCATGAACCAGGCGCTACGAACCAAGACCTTGCCGGAGCCGCTGCGCGTGGCGGGGCTCTCCTGCACCGTGTATTCATCGGGGGAAGAGAGGCTCATCCCGTCACCGTCTGGCGACAACGCACCCCCGCAGAGTAATCACCGGATCTCCCTCTCCCGCGAAACGATCCACAGCCTCTGCGTGGCCCCGAACGCGGGGATCTTTGCACTGGTTACGCAGCTCTCGCCCCTGGGAAATAGCACACTGGATGACCTAGTTTTCGCAAGCGAGACGGGGGACTCGCAGTCGCTCTGCGTGGTGCTGGCACGCGATGGGGAGGACTTCGTGATGTACCGGAGGTTTGCGCATGAACGCTAACGAAGCGCGGGTGGTGGATATCCGGGAGTTGACCGTCCACTACGGCAAGCAGGTGGCCGTGAACCAGCTTTCGCTGCAGATTCCGCGCGGCGAGGTCTTTGGCTTTATCGGCCCCAACGGCGCCGGCAAGACCAGCACCATCAAGGTGCTGGCCACGCTGCTGAAGCCGACCGGCGGCGAGGTGCAGGTGTGCGGCCTGAGTGCCACGCGAGAGCCGCACCGGGTGCGTCAGCGGATCGGCTACCTGCCGGACTCCTTTGGCGTGTACGAAGACCTGACCGTCCAGGAGTACCTGCACTTCTTTGCCGCGGCCTACCGGATTCCGCGGGCTAGGCGGCAGAGCGTGATTCCGGACGTGCTGGCCTTGACCGACCTCTCGGCGAAGATCGACGCGCCCGTGGATGCGCTCTCGCGCGGCATGAAGCAGCGGCTCGGCCTCGCGCGCATCCTGCTGCACGATCCGGAGCTGCTGCTGCTGGACGAGCCGGCCAGCGGGCTGGATCCGCGCGCGCGCATCGAGCTGCGCGAGCTGCTGAAGGAGCTCCAGCGCATGGGGAAGACCATCCTGATCTCCAGCCACATCCTGCATGAGCTGGCGCAGTTCTGCACGCGCATCGGCATTGTCGAGGCAGGGCGGTTCGTGGCCGAGGGGTCGCTGGCAGAGATCTACCGCACGCTGGACCTGCAGCGCACGGTGCATGCACAGATCACGAACCTGACCCCGGAGCTCCTGCGCCAGATCGAGTCCCTCCCCGGCATGCTCCAGGTGGTGCCGAGCGCGGACCGGGTCTCCCTGCGCGTGCGGGAGGAGCAGCTGCCGATGGAGGATCTGGCCCATGCCCTGCACGCGATGGGCGCCCGACTGCGCATGTTCCAGCCCGAGGCCATGGACATGGAGACCGCCTTCATGAAGCTGACCGAAGGGAAGGTCGCGTAAGGACGACGAGGCACGATGCGAATGGTCAGGAAAATGAGCATGCAGCTCCTGGGCAAGGAGCTGGTGGAGCAGGCGGCGCGGCCGCGCACGTACGTGGTGCGGGCGCTCTACGCGCTGGTGCTGTTTGCGATCTCGGCGACCCTGTTGCACGACCTGCTGCGGCAGGGCGGGACCGACTGCTGGAACCTGGTCGGCGCCGGCCGGAGCATCGTGGAACAGCTCGTCACCCTGCAATTTTTCGGCATCTGCCTCTTCCTGCCGGCCATGCTGGCGGGGGCCATCGCCGGGGAGAAGGAACGGGAATCGCTGGCACTGCTCTTCCTGACCGACATGGGACCCTGGGAGATCCTGCTACAGAAATATCTGGGGCGCCTGATCCCCATGATCTCCTTCTTGATGCTGTCGCTCCCCGTGCTGGCAGTGGCGTACGCGCTGGGCGGGCTGGGAACCGGGTATCTGCTCGGCGTCGTCTGGTCACTTCTCCTGACCTGCCTGCAGGTGGGCGCGCTGGCGCTGCTCTGCTCCGTGCTCTGTCGCACGACCGTAGGCGCACTGGTCTCCTCCTATGTCTCCCTGGCCGCGCTCTATCTGCTGACGCTGCTGCTAATGCAGATGCTGGACAGCTCTTGCTACGGCTCCTATCCCTTGTTTGGCGTGAAATTTTTCAGAGCTGCGGATCTTTTGTTATGCCTGCTGCCGCTCACAATTTTAGATCGAGGCAGCATGTCGCTAATGTACCTGGGGCTATCTGGACTGCCTTCCCTCTGCTCCACGGCGCTGTTCCTGTTCCTGGCGCGCTACTTCCTGGTGCGGCGGGCGTTTACGCCTGCCAGGAATCCACTGCTGGGGTTCTTTCGGCGGATGGACCGCATCTACCAGGGGTGGAACAAGCGGCTCGGTGGTTATACCCTGGGGCGCACGGATGGCACCCTGCCGGAAGGCGAGCCCGTGGCGTGGCGCGAACTGCAGAAACGCTCCCTCGGCCGGATCCAATACCTCGTGCGGCTCGGCCTCTGGATTGAGATTCCGCTGGTAGGCGGCGGCATATTCCTGCTGGGCAGTTCGGGAGCGGAGCAGTTCTTTGGTTATCTCTTTCTGGGGGCCTGGGTCCTGGCCGCTTTATTCCTGACTGTGCAGGGGGCGAATACGATCGTGGCGGAGCGTACACAGCAGAGCCTGGAAGTGCTGTTGACCACTACGCTGACGAGCAACGAGATCGTGCGGCAGAAGATGCGCGCGCTCTATCGGCTCTGCCTCCTGCTGGCCATCCCGTTGCTGACCGTGGCGATGGGGGTTTGCGTGCAGAACTACTTCTTCCGATACAGTTTCTCGATCCTTAATTGTTTGCTCCCTGCCGTCAGTGCCGTACTCTGTGTGGTGATCTATCTTCCCATGCTGGCCTGGTTCAGCATGGGGATCGGGTTGCGGGTGCGGACGCGTGCCCGGGCCATTCTGCTGGCGCTGCTGGCTTTGGTGCTCTGGTGCGTGGCGGTGCCCGGCGTGCTGGCGGTTTTGCAGGTGTACCGTGTTATCGAACTCGGCGATCACACGCCATTCCTTAGCGCACTCTTGTTGCTCAGTCCAGCCGTGGGCGTGCTGACCACGGTGGTCGGGTGGGATCGGAACGGACCGTTTCACGACTGGGCTCTGCTGGCGATGATCGTTAACTTCGCCCTGTACGCGGTGATCCTGGCTCGTTTACGGTATTGCTGTTTGCGCCACGCGGATTGGTGGCTGCGTCAGGAAGGCAAACCAACGCGTTATCCCTCCCCGCTCAAGGACTTCTCCACATGAACCTGACCGGCAGGCTGCCGCAAATAGTTGGCTGGCTGATAAAGCGCGGCGCGCCCCCGCGC
This sequence comes from uncultured Lentisphaerales bacterium, assembly GCA_964430835.1. Lineage (GTDB taxonomy): Bacteria > Verrucomicrobiota > Kiritimatiellia > RFP12 > CAIWXQ01 > CAIWXQ01. Next base: position 1,607 of record CAYSHQ010000033.1, on the reverse strand, counting down.
ATGACCCGTTGCCTGGCATACCTGACGGCCGCACTGCTGGCGGTTTCAACCGCAAGTGGCCTGGAGGTTGCCGAGACCCTCTGGAATTTAGATGGGCGCGTGGTGCCGGAGCGCTTTAACCTGCTCTCGGTGCGTGTCGTCAACCCGCTGGCCACACCCGACGATGGGCAGTTACGTCTCGCCGCAGGGCGGGGCTTTACGGCGAACAGCGGCGTGGCCGTGGCCCAACCATGTTACGTCTCGGCCCAGGGGGCCCGCTGGGTGCAGTTTGAGGTCTACGTGGGGGACAACGCCAACTTTCGCCTGACGTGGGGGACGCGGTCGGAGCAGTTCCTGGACTTGCCGGAGCCGACGCGCGGGGCGCCGGCCCAGGTTTGGCTGGTAGACCCGGAGGCGCTGCGCTCGCTGCGATCCACCATCCGGACGTTCCCGGAGGATCTCTTTCCGCCGACCGTGGCCGCGCTGGATGGGCTGCAGAGCGTGCTGCTCGACCACGTGCCACGCTGGGAAGCGGCCCGGCGCACGGCCTTGCTCGATTGGTTGCAGGGCGGCGGTGTGGTGCACCTCTTCCCCGATGCGCAGGGGCAGTGGCCAGTCTTTCGCGATGAGCTGTCGGCCCTGAATACGACGGCGCCAGTGACCTATCGGGGTGCCGGGCGCGTCGTGCGACACACGCAAAAGGGCGCCAGCGTGGAGGCGGCCCTCTTGCCGCGCCAGGGGTATGGCGCGCCGAGCCTCCAGCAAAATACCAATAGTGTGGCGATCTGGCAGTTGTCCGGCACGCTGCTGCGGGAGTTGGGGCAACTGAATCAACCGGAGCATAGCTGGTGGCTCATCGGGACCCTGGCAGTGCTGTACACAACGGCCATTGGCCCGGGCGTCTTTCTGCTGGGGCGCCGCCGCCGCGACTACCGCGTAGCGCTGCTGGCGCTGGGCGGTTGTGTCGTGTGCTTCAGCTTCCTCTTTGGTTACGTAGGGCAGCGCGGCCAGGGGGAGTCAAGCAAGGTGCGCACCCTGGCGTATGCGCGGGCGCTGGGCGAGGACGTCTACCTGGTGACGCAGTGGTCGGACCTGTTTGTGACCCATGGCGACTACTATACGATCCGGCATGCGGCGGCGCACAATCTCTATGACGTACCGCAAGTGACCGAGCAAGTGCATGGCGAAGTGCAGGGGGGTAAGGGCGGCCAGTTGTTGGTGGATCTACCGATGTTCTCGCAGCGCGGCTTCGTGCATCAGGCCCGCCTGACAGGGCCGTCGCTGGCCGTGCGGGCAGAAAAGTGGCCGGAAAATGGCGACCTACGCACCGCCACGCTGCTGACCAGCGGTGCCTTCCCCGCTACGACCCAAGCCATTTGGGCGGTACACCGCGACTTGCTCTGGCGCTTGGAACTCCGGAGTAACCGGTTGGAAGTCGTGGAAAGTATCGGATCGTGTGAGGCCTTCTTCTCGCGGGATAAGCTGAATTCTTCGATGTATTACAATCGTTACGAGGCGCAGGCGCCACACCCCTCGCTGGAGTCGTATGCCCGCCAGAAGATCCCCCTGCTGCTGGCCTGGGGGCTGGGCAGTACGCCGGCCCTGCAGTATCGCGTGGACGATCCGGC
>CAYSHQ010000032.1:0-11332 GCA_964430835.1 uncultured Lentisphaerales bacterium | reverse complement strand
GGCTGTTGCGTGACAGAGCCCAGGTTCGCCTTCTCGGACTCGAGGAGGCGCCCTACTATGAGGCGTCTGCCGGCCAAGAGCAGCGCGCGCAGGCGCAGGCCGTGACGTTCGCCGGCGAGGTGGATCGCGTATATGTCGACCGTGCGCCGGCGTGCCGTGTGGAGGATGCGGGGCTGGGGCGCCAGATTGTGGTTTCCAAGCGCAACAGTTGTGCGACCGTGGTGTGGAATCCCGGGGTGGAAAAGGCGCGTCGCCTGTCTGATCTGGGCGAGGCCGGGTATCGGCAAATGCTCTGCGTGGAGACGGCCAACGCCCGCGCATCGGCGCTGAGCTTGCGCCCCGGCGAGGAGCATACGCTGGCAATGAGTCTGCAAGTGGAGCTGAAAACGCTATGAATCAAGTGCCCTTTCAACAAGCTGTCGCCGAGATCTGTGCCCGCGATCCGCGCTTCGCGATGGAAAGTTACTTTTTCGTACGCGAGGCACTGGATTTCGTGGTCAAGGCGCTCAAAAAGCCGGTCGAGGGGCCGGATCGCCATGTCACGGGGCAGGAGTTGGTCGAAGGGATCCGGCAGTTTGCGCTGCAGGAGTACGGTCCGATGTCCCTGACCGTGTTGCGGGCCTGGCGGTTGCAGCGCACGGAAGACTTCGGCGAGATTGTATTCAACCTGGTGGAGTCCGGGACGTTTGGCAAGACCGAAAAGGATAACCGCGCGGATTTTGCCAATGGATATGACTTCTACGAGGCGTTTGGCAAACCGTATGAGGTGGAGCCTGCGCCGACACGGGTGCGCCGCCGGACACGCCGCGTCAAGCCCGGTTCACGCGGGTGAGCCGTGGCCGTTCGCGGTGGCCGCGGGTCACGGCCTCGCAGCGTCCGATTGCGGCACGGTGGTTTCCAGGTCCGGCCGCCATTGCCGCAGGAAGCTGATCCCCAGGCCACGAAAGAAGAATGTGGCGGGCAGGCAGAGGAGCCCGTTGAGAAACGGAATCAGGAGCAGGTAATTGATACAGCCGCAGGTGCAGCAGACACCCACGAGCAGCGCGAACATCACCACATGTAGCAGCAGGATGTACATGGTGAGGTAGATGGTCAGGGCGGCCGGTTGTTCATTACAGAACTCGAGCACCACGCGCCAGGCGGCGAGGACGCCTACGCGGCGCCAGTACATGATGGGCACGACAAAGTGCGTGGTCAGGATGGCCACGGTGAACCAGACGGTCGCAAGCAGGCTGAATGCCAACGATAGCACGAACGCGCGTGTGGCCAATGGACCGATGAAGGGCTCGCTATTAAGCAGCGGCTGCCAGACGTTCGCCAGAAAGTCCTGGCCGAGCAGGGCCGTGAGGGCAAAGAGGGCCACGCCGACGGCGCTGCGGAACAGGAAGAGGGAACGCCCGAGGCCGGCAGCACCCATCGCCCAGCTCTGGCGGATCGGTGCATCCGCATGAAGCCAGCGGTGCATCACCATGAAGGCTCCGTGTGCACGCAGCCAGCCGGTGGCCAGCAACAGCAACAGCCAGATCGCCAGGGCGGTCTGGATGACGTCGGGAGTCAGGAGTGCCTGCACGTTTTCCATCACCTGCCGCACCATCTCCTGGTATATGCCCAGGATCTGCTCGGGGGTGGTGGATGACTGGATCTGCTGGAGCAGCTCGGGGTCCGGTTCGGCCTGGTGGGCCAAGATATCAAAGGCCAGGTACGGTTCGTTGAGCCCGACCATCGCGAGCCAGACGCAGAACGCCAGTCCCATCCAGCGCGCAAACCGGGCCGGCCGCAAGAGGGTTTGGCGCATGTGGTCCCAGGCTTGGTGCAGGGCGATGGCGAAGAAGGGGCGCTGGCCGTGCTGGCCGGTCAGGGGCGTGGTGGGCGCTGGGGGGGTGACGGGGAGTGCGGGCGGATGCACCGTCAGCGCGGGCACCTCGCGTGCGCGCCGCCATTGGTCGCCGAAGGTCTCGTTCCAGACGTAATCATCCGGCTGCAGGACACCATCGCGGTGGAGGGTTTGCAGGTCTTCGAACGACATGGGACCGCGCTGGGTGCCGTGGGTGATGCAATGCCAGTCCATGGAGCATGATCCTTGTGCCGGGGTTACGCGGTCTGCAGGGAGCCGGTCAGATCCCGGACTCGCGGGATCTGGTGGCGGATGAGATAGGCCTCGATGCCGGCGATCACGCGCAGCACCGTGCTCGGATCAATGAATGTGGCGGTGCCCACGGCCACGGCACTGGCGCCGGCGATCAGGAACTCGATGGCCTGTTCGGGGCCGGTGATCCCCCCCATGGCGATAATCGGGATCCGCACGGCCTGCGCGGCGTCCCAGACTAGTTTGACGGCCACGGGGTGGATGGCAGGACCGGAGAGTCCACCGACCTTGTTGGCGAGCACGGGGCGACGGGTTTCGATGTTGATCACCATGGCCGGGATGGTGTTGATCAGCGAGATGGCGTCGGCGCCGGCCTCGGCGGCCGCTTGGGCATACGGCCGGATGTTCGGCACATTGGGGGCCAGCTTGGGGATTAACGGCAGGCGGGTGCGTTGGCGCACGGCCGCCACCAGCGAGGCTACGGTGCGCGGATCCGCGCCGAACGACGCGCCCACCTCCTTGACGTTGGGGCAGGAGATGTTGACCTCGATGCCGGCAATCCCCTCGACATCACTCAACCGCGCGGCCACCTCGGCATACTCTTCAGCGCTGGTGCCCCAGATGTTGACGAGCACCGGTACGCCCGCTTCCCGCAGAAAGGGCATATAGTCGCGTACAAAGCCATCCACGCCGGGGCCTTGCAGGCCAATGGCGTTGATCATGCCGCCGGGCACCTCGACATGGCGCGGGAGCGCATTGCCGTCCCATGGTTGCAAGCGGATCCCCTTAACGGTAATGGCGCCGAGCTGGCGCAGGTCGACCAGATGGGCATATTCCTTGCCGTAGCCAAACGTGCCGGAAGCAACCGTCACCGGGTTCTGCATGTGGATTCCGGCAATCGTTACGGAAAGATCGGGACGTGTGGTGGTGGCGGGCGTGTTCATCGCGGATTCTCCCAGACGATTTCGCCTGCTTCGAAGATCGGGCCATCGCGGCAGACACGTGCTATCCAGGTGGTGCCGTCCGGGCGGCGCAGGCGTTGTACGCAGGCCAGACAGGCGCCGACGCCGCAAACCATGTGCTTGTCCAGCGAGAGCCACGCCGGGCTGCCGGAGTGGCGGGCGCGCTCTGCGACGGCGCGCAACATGCCGTCCGGGCCGCAGGCGTAGAAGGTTGGGGGGGGGTGATTGGGGCGTGCCAGCCAGTCGTCGAGCAGTGTGGTGACCAGTCCCTGCGTGCCCCGGCTGCCATCCATGGTGGCAACGCGGACGTCCCAGCCCAGCGCCGTGAACTCGTCGGTGCAGAGGATGTCCGCGGCGGTACGTCCGCCGACCAGCAGTATTCCTGGCATGCCGAGCCGGTGGGCCAGGAACGAAAGAGGTGCCACGCCATAGCCACCGGCTACCAGCACGGGGGTGCGCCCATCGGTCTCCAGGGGGAAGCCGTTACCGAGCGGCCCCATGGCGGCGAGGCTGTCGCCGGGGCGTAGACGACTCAATTGTTCGGTGCCGCGCCCGACGGTTTTGTACAGGATGGCAAGCTGGCCATCACCGGCGCGATAGATGCTGAACGGACGGCGCAGCGCGGCCGGTTCCAAGCCGGTAATGCGCACGTGCACAAATTGCCCAGGCCGGGCGGTATCGGCGAGGGTCGGCGCCTCCAGCACCAGGCACTGGTAGCCGGCGTTCAGGGCGTGTTGGGAGTGGACGTGCGCAATGATGTCGTGCATGGGTGTGCAGGGGGCTTGTCGTGGGTGGCGGGATTCTGTGCGCTAGCGGGGGGGGCTGGCTGACGGTCGGTTGGTGGCAGGTGGTTCCAGTTCCAGCTTTTCTTGCTTGGCGGCTGCGTACTCCGGGCTGTTTCGCAGCTGCTTGATCTCGGCATTAATGGTGGCGGCCATATCCATGGTCCCTTTCACCGTATGCTCCTTCTGCAACTGTTCGTATTTGGCGATGAGATCCGACGAGGCCGTCAGGATGTCGTTCACACGTGTCTTGCGATGTTCGATGAGCTTGTTCTGGTAGTCCTGCTGCAGTTTTGCCAGGGTTTGTGGTAGTTGCACGATGTCCGTTGGCCGTAGTTGGGGATCGGCGTCGAAGCGCTCGCGTTCGATTCTGGCCTTCTGCCAATCGTCGTAGTTTCCTTGTCGTTGGAATTCGGCCATCAGGGTTTCCAGCGCATTGGTGTATTTGGCGGGCCACATGCGCACCCGGGCTTCGAAGTTGGAACTGATGGTGTCCAGCCTGTCGCGGTACGTGGAGCGCAGGGGGGTCAGGGCTTCGACGGTTCTTGGCACGAGCGGCGTCAGCCCTGCGATCTGGGTCGGCGTGGCGGGGCTGGCGGAGGCGGCCAGTTCGGCTTCCGCCTTTTGCAGGTCCTCACTGGCCTGGATGCGCCGCAACTCATTATTGACGGCGGCGGCGGCGTCCATCTTTCCTTCCCGGGTCAGGGTGCACTGCAGGTCAGAGAGATCCGAGAGGTAACGTTTGGTGGTGTTGACCAGGCGTCGGCAGCGGTCGAGGCGTTGCGCGTTAACGATGTTGCGGTATTTCCAGATAAGCTGCGTGAGTTCGGCGAAGGTGACGGTGTTGGAGGAAGTTTCCGTGATCTGCCGACTGGCGGTGAACTGCTTGATGGTTTCTGTGGAGGTCAGCCAGTTCTCGAATTCGCCGGCCATGCGGCGGCGTTCCGCCAGGGCGTTGAGTTCATTCAGGTAGTCGGTCGGCCACTTCTCGGCGTCCCGTTGGTTGTCGCTGGAGATCCCCTGTAGCTGCTGGTTAAAGGTGTTCTGCTTGGCTTCGAGCTCTTGGAAGTGCAGGGATGGGACTTCCGGCGCGGCGGGGACATTGGCAACCGGGTCGTCAAACGCGATGGCGAAATCGAAGTTCCCCCAGATGGCTTTGTAGTACGCCAGGATCCCGGCCAGCGGTCCGTTGGTGTAGCAATGGCGGGCAGGGTGGTAGAAGCCGCGCAGCACGGCCGTCATGGGGCCGCGCGCGTTGCAGGTTAGCGGCGGGAGGGAGAGCAGATAGAGCAGGACGGCACCCGCAGCCATGGCGGCAGACCACCCGGCCTTCACCAACCCTTGATGCAGGGTGATACGCCGGCGCAGTCGCAGCGCCTCGGGGTTATCCGGGGAGACGCGTCGCAGGATTTCGTTGCAGATGCGCGAGGCGGTCTCCCAGTCACGGGTGCGGATGGCACGACCGGCACGACCCAAGTCGCGCGTCAGGGTGAGGTCTGGGATGCGCCGCTCGTCTTCCTCATACAGCTGCTGATTCTCGTCCAGCGTGCGGCTTTCCCGGATGAACCCCAGGGCGCGCTCGTAATTGCCGGCACGTATTTCCAGCGGGATTTGTTCGCGCAGTTCATCGCGGCGGGTCAGGTTGCGCTCGGACTGCTCGCGTAATTCCTGCGATTCCTTTTGCAGACGGCGGCCGGAGGGGCCGGCGGCTTCAAACCCGTGCACGCGGCTGCTGAGGGAGAGTACGCGCTCATACTGGCGGTGCTCCATGGCGCCGCGCATGCGCTGCAAGGACTGCAGCAGCGACTCGTAGGAGCGCGCATCCGCCCCACAGGTGCCACAGTATTGTATCCCCACGAACGTCTCAGCGCCGCACTCCGGGCAGGCTTCGCCGCCATCCCAGCCGCACTCGGCACAGTAGCGCAGGGAGAGCGGGTTGACGGTGTCGCACCACTTGCAGTGCCAGGTGGTCTTAACCGTGGGGGTGGGGACATGGGTTTTGTTCTGGGTGGCCAGCAGGGCATCGGTGAAGGCCGTCGCGGAGGGGAAGCGCTGTTCACGATCCGTGGCCAGAGCCTTTACCAGTACGTCCCGGAACGAGACCGGGATGTCCTGTTCGCGGAAGTAACGCGGATTCTGCCCGGTCAGGGCGAAATAGAGCAGGGCCCCGAGGCCGTACACATCCGCACGTTCGTCCGAAAGGCTGGCATCCTGTTCCTGCTCGGGCGCGCCGTAGCCGAGCGACAAGAGCTTCTCGCCGGGGACGGTGAGCTTATGCTCCTCGCTCTGGATCAGGCGCGCCAGACCAAAGTCCACGATCTTGGGTTCGTTGGATTTGTCCAGCAGTACATTGCCGGGCTTGAGATCACGATGAATCACGCCACAAGCGTGGGCATAGGAAACGGCGCGGCCAATCTTGATCAGGAGGTCCACGGCCTCGGAGGCCGCGAGTTGTCCATTGCGCGAAACCAGTTGGTCGAGCGTGAGCGGCGGGGTCGGGCGGTCCCCGTCACCGGGACGCCCGGCACCTTTCTCGTCCGGACCGGCGATGTACTCCATGACGATGTACGGGCCGTCCTGGTCTTCGCCCAAGCCATAGATGTGGACGATGTGGATGTGCGTCAGAGCTGCCACGGCCCGTGCTTCCTGCAAGAAGCGCTGGCGCAGGGAGGGTACGTTCTGCCCCTGGGCATTCAACCGCTTGATGGAGACAAAGCGTCCCAGGCGCTTGTCCTTGGCGAGATAGACCACGCCCATGCCGCCATCGCCAATCTTTCCCAGAATCGTATAGTGCTGAAACAGACTCTCCTGTGCCGGCGCAGGGGGCTGGACGGGGTTACTTTCGCGCACGCTCGGTGCATAGTGCGCCGTGACCGTCTGATCCTGCGGTGCCGCGGGCGTGATGCGTTGGCGCACAGTCTCCGAAGGCCGCACTTGAATGCGCGCCGTACGCTCGGGGGTGTGCCGGTTTTGTCTGTTCTTCAGCTCCATGTATTACACCAGAGTAAAGGGGCGGGGGCGGAACGTCAAGTATTCAGCAAACGACGCTTGCACTGCGTGCCCGGCGACGGCATCATAGCTGTTGGTTGGACCTCGGTTTGCCCTATTTTGTTCCGCTGTGCGTGCTCTGCTACCATCAACAGCTTCCGCTGCTACCCCATCTGCGCCGCTGCCTCGGCCGCGCCGTCGCTGGGGGTGGTGGAGCTTGCTGGTGCTGGTGGCGGTGCTGGTAACGACTGCGCCCACTGGTTGGCTGCCACGACTGGCCAATGCCCTGATCCGTGAATATCTGCGCGTCCGGGAGCTTTCCGCCATTCAGGTACGTGTAGAACGGCTGACTCCCTGGCACCTGCAGGCAGCCGTGCAACTGGGCACGAACGCGCCGTTCTCACACGTCAACCGCGTGGCGGTGCACTTTTCCCCGTCCGGGCTCTATCATGCCCGGATTGAACGTGTGGAGCTCTCGGATGGTTTGCTGCAGTTTTGTGCCACCACGAATGGCTTGCGCTGTTGCGGCCTCCCCCCGGATTTGGCACGCCTGCGCCCCGGTCCGTCCCCGCTGCAAGATGATGACGAGGCGGTGTCGCCGCGCACGTGGCAGGTGGGGACCATCTTGCTGGACCGCCTGACGCTACGCCTCCTGCCACCGGACCGACTGGCCGAGCCGTATGACCTCTGTCTGCAGGCTGCCGCCCTCGCCGGCCCGGAAGAGGTGCGCATTATGCTGGCGGATTTCGGGCGCGTCGGCACACTGGCTAATGGCGCACTGCGTCCGGAAACGGGGGATGGCTGGCTGGTGATGACGTTGCCGGAGAGCCAGGTGCAGGAGTGGCTGCGGGTGGCGCAGTGGTATGTGAGCGATCCGCGCTGGCAAGGACGCGATCTGTGCGTCGGCAATGGTGGTGCCACCATCCTGATCCGGATGGAAGCGTGGCGGCCGGCGCTTTGCCAGATTGATTTTTCGCTGCGCGCGGCTACCCGGCTGGAGGCGATCAACCTCGCCGGAGATGTACGCGTCCATGGCATCGCGCGCTGGAAACCGGAGGACGAAGGACGTCCCACCCTCAACGCGCAGGCTGACCTGTGTGTGCGCATGGCCTCCGCTCCCGGCGTGGCCTGGGCGGATGACCGCGAACTGCCGGCTCAGGCTGCCGTGAGCGTGCAGGTGACCCCGCACCGGGCGCAGTGGGATTGTCAGGTGGCTGCGCGCGCGCTGCTTTCGCATGAGGCCGTGCGAGCCTGCCTGCCGCAGGTGGCCGGTGTGTATGATGAGTCGCTGGGCGTCCGCCTCGACGCGACGTTTGCTACCCCGGATTGGCAGATCTGGAATGGCGCGGCCACGGCCATGCTGCTGGATACGCCGGCGGGGTGGGCCCCCCGCGACGCCTCCTGGCGGGTGCAGGACCTCCTCGTGCAGGCCACGGCGTATGTTACGAACTCGGCGCTGGCCGCCGTGCGCGGACAACTGGATGGCCGATGGTCGACCGCACTGGGCACCACCGCAACGGGGCGGTTCTGCTCCGCCCTGGTGGCGGTGCCGCCATTTACCGTGGCGCATCTGACCTCCACGGTACGGGTCGAGTCTGTAACACTGCCTATGGGCACGCTGGCGTGGGACGACGCGCAGCCGCTACAGGCCGCGGTGGCCGCGGTGCTACGGCGCAGCGCGGCCGGTGTGAGCGTGGATGACGTACAGATCGCCCTGGCACCCACGCCGCTGTCGTGGCAATCCGGGGCGGGGGAGGAACTGCGCGCCGTATTATCAGCCAACGGCTCTGGCGGCTATGACAAGCTGGCGCAGTGGCAGCTGGGGGTTGCCCTTACCGGCCTAACCGCCCGGGCGGCGGATTTCACCGGCGGAGCGTCCTCCGTGAGCCTGCGTGCGGAGCTCGCTCCTGTGGATCCGGCTACCACGAGCACGCTGACGCCGCGCGTCCTGGTGGCGGTGTCGGATGGCTGGTTACACACGGCGGATGAGTCCGTGCAACTGGATGGCTTGCAGCTGCGGGTGCCGCTGGCCTACGCGGCAGCGCGACTGCAGGCCGACGGGGAGCCGCAGCTGAGCTGGAACCGGCTGGCCTGCAGTGGCCTCTCGCTTACGCCGGAGGGGTTTGCGCTGACGACCTCGCCGCAGTCCGTAGAGACGCACGTGCAGGTGGGGGCTAAGGAGCTGGGCCTCCACGCCCGTGCGCAGGTGGGCGCGAGTTGGAGCAATGCCTGGCAACTGCAGGCCGGGGCCGAACTCCCGGCGACCGTCTTGTCTGATTCCGATGCCCTGCGCGGGCTGCTGCGACAGTGGACGGGACAGGCCTTGAGCGTGACGGGCGAGGTGGCGGCTGCGGCCACGTTGAACATGGCGGCGGGCAAAGCGCCGGCGGTGCATCTGCAACTGGCCATCACCAACCTGAATGTCGGGGATCCAGCCGATCAGTGGCAGGTGGCGGGGCTTGCAACGCATGTTGCGCTGGATGGCCCCCGGGCTTGGCGTACGCCGCAGGGGCAGGTGCTCTCGTTCCAGTCCGCGAAGAAGGGGAGTCTGCGAGCGGATGGCGGCCGACTGCAGTGGCAGTTCCGGCGCGAGGCCTTCCTGGTGGAGCAGGCCGATCTGCAATGGTGCCGAGGCGCATTGCATGTCTATGGCGTGACCTATAACATCCACAATCCGGACATGAATTGCGTGCTGTATGCCGATAAGATCCATCTGGGGTCGCTGATGGCGCAGACCAAGGCGGTGCGCGGCACCGGCGAAGCCAATCTGTTTGGGCGGATTCCGCTCAACCTGCAGAATGGCAAGCTGCGCCTGACGGAAAGTTATTTGCACACGACGCCGGGAGAGGCGGGCGTGTTGCAGGTGCAAGATGATCGTCTGGTGGATGCAGCCCTGCCGCAGGGAAGCATCTATGCCGGGGTCAGGGAAAAGTTGCGCAGCGCCATGCAAAACCTTACTCTATCTGTCTTCCGGGTCCAACTCTCCGGGAGTGGCACAAATGCTGTACTGGGCGTGCACATTGCCGGTAGACCGGCGGAGGATGACAGCGCCCAGCCGATTGAGTTGAATGTCAACTTTCATTGTGACATGGATCAGTTGTTAGATGAAGGCGAAGGGTTGATGAATCTACTTCCGTAACAAAAAGGAGAACCTGACGTGGCAATAGCAGAACAACGGTGGTCGCGTGTGCCCGCCGCGCTGTCGGTGGCAGGCTTGGCGGTCTGGCTCGCGGGTGGTTGTATTACGATCGGAACCGATAAGCCGATCCAAATTAATGTGGATGTGACGATCCACGTGAAGAAGGATCTGGATAGTTTCTTTGGTGACATTGACAAGAAGTAAGATCAACAAGGAGCCGTACCATGAAACAGAGTAGCATGATGCTGGTGGCAGGTTTCTGTCTGGCCATGGCGGGTAGCGCCCTGGCGCAAGGCATGGAGACGATCAAGAAGCAGATGCTGGACCGTAAACCGGCCGTGGAACAGTTGCTGGATGCCAAGAAGGCGGGCGAGAACAAGTCCGGCTTCTTGGAGGCCGTGGGCACCCTCACAGATGGGGAGTCCAAGACGGTGGCGGCCGAGAATGCGGATCGCAAGACGGTCTATGCCGCCATTGCCGCCAAGAACGGTACTGAGGCCGCCAAGGTGGGGGCGCTGCGCGCCGCCGAGATCGCTGCCAAGGCCAAGCCCGGCACCAAGCTGCAGGGCAAGGATGGCACGTGGACGGAGAAGAAGTAAGATGCCTGCCGAAGCACGGGTCGGGCTGTCGCGGTGGGACCGCCTGACGTTGCTGATCGCTACGTCCGGCGGGCTGGGGTATGCGCCGGTGGCCTCCGGCACCTTCGGGGCGCTGCCCGGGGCGCTGCTGGCTTATGCCGCGGCCGTGGTGGCGGCGCACTCGGGTGCGCCCCTGGCGTGGCAGGTGGCCGGTCAGGTGGTGGTCGCGGTCGGGTTAAGCGCACTCGTCATACCGGTTTGTGATGCCGCAGAGCATCTACTGGGGGAGAAGGACGACGGTCGCATCGTGGCGGACGAGACCTGGACCTTCCCGGTCTGCACGATCGGCCTGCCGCTGCTGAGCGCCCCCTGGTTGTTGGCCGTCGCTTTTGTGGTCAATCGCGTCTGCGACGTGATCAAGCCGCCCCCGGCGCGCCGTCTGCAGGATCTGCACGGCGGCTTCGGCATCGTGGTGGATGACTTTATCGCCTGCCTCTATGCCCTGGCCATCAATCATGCCATCTGCTGGAGTACGCTGGCGCTGGGGTGGTGGTCGGCAGGCCGCTAGGGCGCGGCCGCCGGTGACACGGGAAGGTTGGTAGCCGCGCAGGAAAGCATGAACAGGGGAAGAATGGTATGACAATGCTTGGGGGAAGAAGGGTGTTGGTTCTGGCGCTCTTGCTGGCGGGGCTGATGCCCGCGGCGCGTGCCGACGTGCGGCTGGCGAAGATCTTTACGGACAACATGATGCTGCAGCGCGACCAGCCCATCCGGGTCTGGGGCTGGGCGGCGACGAA
>CAYSHQ010000031.1:0-11352 GCA_964430835.1 uncultured Lentisphaerales bacterium | reverse complement strand
AGGAATTCTTTGTCACCCTCACCCGCAAGATGGGGGTTGCGCCCTTGGCAGCCCGCGATCTGGTCCTGGGGCTCAAAGGTTTTGAACAGGTTTTCGTGGATTTCGAGGACATCCAGACGGCTATCGATGGCCACATTCTTTGGCAGATTTCATTCTGGGACGCACTGATTCTTACGGCCGCCAAGAAAGCCCAGTGTACCGTGCTGTATTCTGAGGACCTGAACGACGGCCAGACCTTTGGTGGCGTACGCGTGATGAATCCGTTCTGAAGTAGCAGCGGGCCTGATGACACGCACGGCGGGTTGGCGCCCGAAAGGTCCCAATCGTCGAGCTGACCGTCGATCATCACCGGCCCCGGCACCGGCACCACATGGATTTCCGTGTGATCCGCCTTGTTCACCAGCGCCACATAGGCCTGCGCCGTTCAGGTGGCCAAAAGAATACTGCTCATAAGTGCCCATCGCTTCATCGCTACGTCCCTTCCCGGATGTACCAACCATATTTGCACGCGGGACCAGTATGAACGCAACCCCACGAAGATTCAAGCCGGGTTGTATCCGGCGGCACGTGCCAGGCCCGAAGAATATATGATTGAATTGCGCACCTCGTCTGAAGTACTCTGTAACCATTAAATGGTGACTTGGGGTGTGAGGGGTACTAGCTATGTATGACGTTCCGCGTCCGTACGAGGCCTTGAGGGATGCTCGCGCGCTAGGCGCACTAAATCCCTGCAGCTTGTTGGTGGTAGACGATGACGAGACGATCTTACAGCTCTTTGCCGCGGCCTTGGGCCAACACGGGTATGCGGTCCGCACAGCGGCCTTAGGGCGAGAAGGGTTACGACTGGCCACCGAAAACCCGTTCGAGATTGTGCTGCTCGACATCAACCTCCCGGACTTGTCCGGGATCGAGGTCTTGCGTCAGATTGTACAAACGACCAAGGCCATAGTGATTCTCATCACCGGCGATGAGGTGAACTATACCCATCATTCCGCCAGCCAGGAAGGGGCGGCGGACTTCATCACCAAGCCCGTCCGATTGTCCGAACTGGTGCTGCGCATCTCGCAAGCGCGGGAAGTACGGGCGTTGATGGAAACCAAGCAGCGCTTAATTGCGGAGCTTGAGCGCTTGGCGATTCGCGACGAGTTGACCGGGCTCTTCAACTACCGACACTTCCAAGGGATGCTGAAAGTGGAGGTGCAGCGCGCCCTGCGCTATCAGCGACCGATGTGCCTCATTGTGATCGATGTCGATCACTTCAAAGCCATCAACGATACGCTGGGGCATGCGGAGGGCGATCGCGTTTTGGCCGGGATCGCGGGGGTTTGCGCGACCAAGATCCGGACGACCGATACGGGCTATCGCTACGGCGGCGAAGAATTCGCCGTCATCCTGCCGGAGACGCCGGGGGAACAGGCCGTAGCTGTGGCCGAGCGGCTACGCCAAGCCATTGAGGCTGCCGCACTCATACCCGGGCGCAGCGTAACCATCAGCGCCGGGGTAGCGGAACTGCAACCCACGGAAGATGCGGACGCGATTTTGCGTCGCACCGACGCAGCCTTATATGCGGCGAAACGAGCGGGGCGCAACATCGTGGCGATGGCCTGACGCAGGCGGCCATCCCTTGGCCGGAAGTCAGGCACACCAGCGCGGAGGGAACGGCGTGTTTCTGTGCGAACATAGACGCAAGTGGCTGGCCGGCGGCCTGATGATCGCGCTCTGGCTGGCGGCCCCCCCCCCCGTCCAGGCCGAGCAGTCCGACGCCTTGAAGGCGGCATTCGTACTGAATTTCCTTAAATTTACCGAATGGCCGCCACTCAAGGCGGCGGACACGAACGCCGCGCTGATCATCGCAACGCTCGGAGACGACGAACTGGCGGCGGCACTGAAAACCGTACTGCACGGCAAGGCAGTCCAAGGGCGCAAAGTCGCCGTGCAGACGTATCGCGACGCGGCCGAATGGCAAGCCTCCGCCCAGCCCTGCCAGGCGCTCTTCGTTACCCCGGCAGCTCAAGCCGCGTGGGCCGAGATTCAGGCCGACCTGGTTCGCCGGCCCTTGCTGACTATGGGCGAATCGCCCGGCTTCTGCGCCGCGGGCATGATGATCAATCTCTACGAGAAGGACCATCGCATCCGCTTCGAGGCCAACCCGGTTGCAGTCGCGCAGGCCGGCCTAAAAATGCGTGCAGAACTGCTCAAGCTGGCCACGATTGTACAGACGGAAGGAAACCTGCCATGACGTCACGCTGCCACAGTAGCGCCCTGGCCCTGACACTCATGCTGGTGCTGCCGATGCTGAGTCCTGCGGCCGACGCAGCAGGGAACACGGCCGAATATGCGGAGATGTCCCTGGAACAGCTCATGTCCATCCCCGTGTATACGGCGGCCAAGCGCGAACAAAAGACTGCGGAAGCGCCGTCGTCGGTAACGATTATCACCTCTCAGGAGATCCGCGCCTACGGGTGGCGTACGTTGGCGGACCTGCTGCGCAGCGTGCCAGGCTTCTATGTGGATTACCCGCGCACTTACGGATCGATTGGCGTGCGCGGTTTCAACCGGCCAGGCGATTTCGGCGGCCGGACGCTTCTGCTGGTCAACGGCCATCGCCTGAACGATCCGATCTACGATACCGCCGCCAGCATGGAGGACTTTATTGTCGACATGGACCTGATCGACCGCGTGGAAGTCGTGCGTGGCCCGGGGTCGGCGTTGTACGGCAACAACGCGTTCTTTGCCGTGATCAACGTCATCACCAAGCGCGGCGGGCAAGTGGGCGGCGTCGAGGCCTCGGGCGAAGCGGCTAGCTACGAGACGTATCGAGGCCGCTTGTCCTATGGCGCCCATACCACAAACGGCACGGAGGCGCTTGTCTCGGCCAGCGACTTCACCAGCGCCGGCGCACCTCGCTTTCGCTATCAGGATGAATCGCTGGATCATCCACACGACGCCATCCTGCGACACGGCGACGGCGAAGCGAGCCGCCGCCTCCATGGCAGCCTGCAGCAAGGCGGGTTGTCCATCGAGGGGTTCTACGTGGGCCGGGACAAGGAATCGCCACCAGCGTACGGCTCTGTGCCAGGCCTGCCCATCGAAACCTTCGACGGACGTGGATTCCTGGAGGGCCGCTACGAACGGTCGGCCACAGAAACCGTCAACCTGCTGGCGCGCCTCTATTACGACTGGTATGAGTACCAAGGGAACACCCGCTACGAAAACGATGCGCCCGGACCGCCGCACGATTTCATTCTCAATCGCGACCAATGCCTGGCTGAGTCCGTCGGCAGCGAACTGCAGTTCGACTGGCGGCCGAACGCGTACCACCACGCCACGGTCGGCCTGGAGTACCGCTCCGACTATTGCCAGGCCATGCAAAACTACGCCGACGTGGCGGCGCAGGAGCAGACCCTGGATGTCAACCCCACGGCACAAATTGTCGGCCTCTACGCCCAGGACGAATACCAAATCTTGACCAACCTGGCCTTTACCGTAGGCCTTCGCTATGACCACTACGAAACGTTCAACGGCACAGCCAATCCCCGCCTGGCCTGCGTGTATCACCCGCTGGACGCAACCACGTTGAAGCTCCTGTACGGGACGGCGTTCCGCGCGCCCAACGCGAACGAGCTCTATTATGAAGATAACGGCGTGACTTCTAAAACCAACCCTGGCCTTCAACCGGAGACGATCACCACCTACGAAGTCGTACTCGAACAACGCTTGAGCCGCAACTGGCGTGGGTCAGCAGCCGGGTTCTACCATCAGGTGCACGATCTGATCAACTCGATACAAGACCCGGATGATGGGCTCTGGTACTACGCCAACATGGACGAAGTTACCGCACGCGGCATGGAGTTCCAGGTCGATGGCCAGATGACCAGGAAGATCCGGGTCCGCACCAGTTACACCCTGACCAAGACCGAAGATGCAACCACGGGCGAACCGTTGCTGAACTCACCGGAGCATATCGCCAAGCTGAATCTGACCGTACCAATCTACCGTGACTGGCTCTTTAGCGGCGGCGAAGTGCAGTACCTCAGCGAGCGCGCGCTGGCCGATGGCCAGAGTCTGGACGACCTTTGGCTGTTCAACCTCACGCTATTCAGCGCACGCCTGCGGGACGCGTGGGAACTCTCTGTCAGCGTATACAACGTTCTCGACACGGCCTACCGGGTCTCGTCGAGCCAGACCGAGGCCGATGGCCGGACGTACCGGGTAAAGCTAAGCACACGGTTCTAGGAAAGTCGCCGGCGGTTTATGCCCGGCCAGGAAGGTGCGCGCGCATGAAGATCAACTGCCTGCAACTACACGATATCTCAATCGAACGCAAACTCGTACTGATGGTTATGCTGACCACGCTGACGGCGTTGCTGCTTTCCACCTTGATCTATCTCGGGAACGAGTTTATCGCGGCCCGCCGGCAGCTACGCGAGGATTTGTCCACCACGGCCGCCATGCTGGGGTCCACATGCGTCGCGGCCCTCTCCTTCAACGACGCCAAGTCGGCCGCCGAAACCCTCGCGACCCTGCAGGCCAAACCCGGCATTGTCGCCGCAGCCGTATACCAGCGAGGCGGACGATACTTCGCGACGTACACGGCGAATCCAACGGCCCCTATACCGGATGAGGTCGCAACGACCGCACTGGCTCACACGACGACGGCGACATGGATGGCCAAGAACCGCCACATGCATTTCTGGCAGCCCATTGTGCTGGACCGGGAACAGATCGGCGTCATCCATCTGACAGCCGACACCGCGCCGCTGGTGGCGCACATGTACCGCCAGCTCGGGATTTCCGCGGTGATCCTGCTGGCGGCGGCGCTGATCGCATGGGGGTGCGCCTCCCGCCTGCAACGCCTCGTCTCCCGCCCGGTGTTGAACATGATCCGCGCCATGGACGCCGTCACCCGCAACCAGAACTACGGCGCACGCGCGGACCGTTGCGGCCGCGATGAGCTCGGCCAGCTCGTGGACGGTCTCAACGGCATGCTCGGGCAGATCGAGGCCCACGTGCAGGAGCGCCAACGCCATAGTGCCACGCTGGAGCAACAGGTGGCCGCACGCACGCTGGATCTCGAGGCCGCCAAGGAAGCCGCCGAAGCCGCGAACAAAGCCAAGTCGCAGTTCCTCGCGAATATGAGCCACGAGATCCGCACACCCATGAACGGCATCCTGGGCATGGCGGAACTGTTGACCGAAACCGAACTTTCCGCCCGACAGAAGAAGTTCAGCGACGCCATCCGCAGCTCCGGCGAACACCTGCTGCGCATCATCAAAGACATTCTGGACTTCTCGAAGATTGAAGCCGGGCATATTGAATTGGAATCGCTCCACTTCGATTTGCGACAGGTGCTGGAACACGTGCTGGACCTGCATGCCGAACAGGCCGCCCGCAAGGGGGTGGAACTAGCCCTGGACGCCCCCCCCAACCTGCCATCCCGGCTACGCGGTGATCCCGGCCGCCTGCGGCAGGTCCTCATGAACCTGGTGGGGAATGCGATCAAGTTCACGGAGCGCGGTGAGGTGATCGTACGGGCCACGGTAGGCGATGGACGGAACGGCAAAACGCGGATTCGATTTGAGGTCGCCGATACCGGCATCGGCATCGCAGCGGCGCACCAAGCGCGCCTATTTCATTCCTTCATGCAGGCGGACACGTCCACGACACGCAAGTTCGGCGGCACAGGTCTGGGTCTGGCAATCTCACGCGAGATCGCCCGGTTAATGGGCGGCGAGATCGGCGTGCAGAGCCAGGTGGGCAAGGGCTCTACGTTCTGGTTTGATGCGCAGCTGGATCAACCGGACCATGGCCGTCAGGAGCCTGCGCCGCCCGCCGAACTCCAAAACCTGCGCGTCTTGATCGTGGATGACAACCGTACGAACCGGGACATTTTGCTGACGCAACTCGCCTCGTGGGGGCTGCGCCCCGTGGCCGTCGGCTCCGCCGATGCGGCCATGGCCTTGCTCGCGGAGGCGGCCCAGACCGATGATCCGTACCGCTTAAGCCTGCTGGACCTGCACATGCCCGACAAGGACGGCATCATGCTGGCGCGTGCCATCCGGGCGGAGGCGACTTGGCCAAAAATTCACCTGATCATGTTGACCTCTGGCGATTCCCAACGCACCTTGCGCGAGGCCATGGCTGCCGGCATCAACCAATATGTACGCAAACCGGTACGGCAGGCCGACCTGTACGAATGCGTGCTGGACGTGCTCGACCTGCTCCCCGCCACCGACGTGCCACGCACAGAACTCCGGGCGAGCACGCCGGGACGAGTCCAGATCGGCGGGCGGATCCTGCTGGCGGAAGACAACCTGATCAACCAGGAAGTCGCCCGCGCCATGCTTGATCGCGTCGGCTGCGCCGTCGAAATCGTGAACAACGGTCGCCAGGCCGTAGAACGGGCTTTTGAGAGCGCGTTCGATGTCGTACTCATGGATTGTCAGATGCCGGAGCTCGACGGCTACGAAGCCGCCCGGGAAATCCGGCGGCAAGAAACGATCCGTCACGCGCCCCGGCGCCTGCCGATTGTAGCCCTTACGGCCCACGCCCTGCAGGGCGACCGCGCTAAATGCCTCCAAGCCGGCATGGATGACTACCTGACCAAGCCCCTTCAGATGGAGGAACTGCGGCGCGTGCTGACGCAGTGGGTGCGGACCGCAGCACCCGCTGAGACAGCGATCAGCGCACCGCTGACCACGAATGCGCTGCCCGCCTCTCACCCCCTGCCGACCTGCCCGACCCAAACCCAACCTGCGGCCGACACCCCGGTGTTCCACCGAGCGGAAGTTCTCAAACGCTGTCAGGGCGACGAACAACTCATGGCGTCCCTGATGCATATCTTCGTGCGGCAGGGCGGCGAGGATCTGGCAGAAATCCAAAAATGCGTGGCGGGCGGAGATGCGCAGAAGGCGCTGAAAGCCGCACACCGGCTCAAGGGCTCATCGGCCAACCTCGCATTGGAACGGATCCGGCAGGCGGTACTGGCGTTTGAATCCCACGTGCGCGAGAAAGGGCTGGCCGGCGTCGATGCGTGCGCCCACGCGTTGCGTACAGATTTTGAAGCGCTAGTTTCCGCCATGCGTAGCTGATGGCCAGGGGCATCGCCCCCCCCAGAGCCGCGCCCTACCGCGTGCCATCCAGATGTCCGGATGTTAGCCCGCAGGGCAACGCCAAGTGAACTTGCCATGCTTCACCAACTCTCTTATAGTGAGCAGCCTTTCTGTTAGCATGTAACACCGGTTGCGCATGATCCGCGAGCTGCCAGACGAATTTCCTGGTGTCGCGGTTGCTTGAAACCGGTCGACCATACTATCGGCGCATAAACAGCAAAGGACGGGACTGGCGCATGAAGATCTGTTTCATCTCCAATTATAATGTGGGGTTCGGCCTCAGCGGTGGCGACCGGATCTTCATCGAGCTCATGAAAGAATGGCGCCAACATGCCGAAATCGTGCTGCTCGGGTGCGAAGAAGCGATCGTTATTGCGAAACGCGGCGGTGCCAATCAGGTACGATTTCTGCAGACTCGCGCAGCCGACGGCTCCGCCTCCTTTGGCTTGTTGGCCTTGCTGAAACACACCTGCCGCCGCCTGGCTGCCGGGGTCCGGGCGTTGCGCACGTATTCCTCCGATCTGGCCGATGCGGATCTGGTCTACTCGGTATCCGATTTCTACCCCGATTTCTGGCCGGCGTTTCTGATGAAGCGCCGTCATCCGCACCTCCGCTGGATTGCCGGCTACTACCTGTTTGCAGCACCACCCTGGGCCAAGGACTCGCCGTACAAAGGCGCGCAATGGCTGCGCGGCCTGATCTACTGGCTCATGCAACGACCCTCCTATTTCCTGATAAACCGGTATGCGGATCATATCTTTGTGACCAGCGAACCGGACGTGCAGCGGTTTATCACACCGCGCCGCGGACGTGAACGCATTACGGTCGTGCAAGGCGGTGTGGACATCACCGCATCGGAACGCTATCTCACGGGCCCTGCCGTAATCCCGGTACCGACGAGAAAGTACGACGCCTGTTTTGTCGGACGGTTCCATTACCAAAAGGGCGTCTTACTGCTGTTGGATATCTGGAAACGCGTGTGCGCCGTGCGCCCAGAAGCCAAACTGGCAGTAATCGGCAATGGCCCACTGGAAGCCGAGATGCGGGAAAAAATCGCCGGACTCGGTCTCGCAGAAAACATTGATCTGCTCGGATTCCGGGACGGCGCGGAGAAGTACGAAGTCTTCCAACAATCCAAAATCATGGTCCATCCAGCCACGTACGACAGTGGCGGCATGGCCGCAGCAGAGGGCATGGCCTGGGGGCTGCCGGGCGTTTCGTTTGACCTCGAAGCACTCAAGACGTACTACCCCCGCGGCATGCTCAAGGTTCCCTGCTTCGACGAGCAGGCCTTTGCCGCGGCGATTCTCCGGATGCTCACACAGGAGGCCTTCTATCTGACGCAGGCGTCGGAGGCACATGCGTTGATCGTTGAAGTTTGGGACTGGCGCAAACGCGCCGCATACGTCTTCCATCGGCTACAGGGGTGACTGGCCAGCAGGCCTACGCCTGCGCGCAGCACCCGCATTTCTTCCGGCTCAGGCTCACCCGTTGGCGGCCCGTTCCTTTTTAAACCGTACAAACACGGTCATATATCCATCCCGCCCATATTCCTCATCTTGTTTACGATCAAACCAACGCTCCTGCAGGGGGGCGCGCCGGAGCACCCACTTGCTCAGATAGAGATTGAGGATGGCTAGCAATTCATAGACCCGACCACGTCGCGTATGCGTCATAAGCCGCAACCCACTTGGCGCGGCCAAGTCCTCCAAGCGGCGGACGGAATAGTGGCGATGCCCGATGAGCCAGAAGGCAGGATCGAATGTAACCGCCAGGAACGAACGATACGGCGTGGAAAGGTAGAGACGACCACCCGGGCGCAAAACGCGGTAAATTTCCCGGAACAAGGCTACTTCGCTCCCGCGCGGCAGATGCTCAATCACATCCCAGATACAGACGGTATCGAACGAGGCCTGCGGGAAAGGCAGGTCAAAAGCCCCGGCACAAACCAACTCCGCCCGTGTTTCATCGGCTATGCTCCGGGCCGCAACCAGATCGGATTCTTTTGGCTCAATACCGACCAGCCGACGCGGCGCCTGCCCGGCCGCAAACCGCTCAAACCAGCCAAACCCACAACCAATATCCAGCACTTCACGATCACGCAGATCTTCCGGCGCCACAAAATCGCAGCAAAACCGACAGCGACCGTGCAGTTGGTCATATTTCTTGGGTCGCTCCTGAAGCAAGTTTCGCATATCCGATCCTCAGCAATCATTCGTGCAATGGATAGCAAGCACGCTTCGGCACACACCGGCCCAGGCGGGCTGCGGCCCGGTTACAAACCAAACGGGCGAAGCGCCTACCTGCATGGGGAGTCTGCCAGAAGCAGGAAGGCACGTCAAGCGCACCAACCGCGCCTTCGCCTCCTACGCACCCACTGGATGGCATCGTCCACATAAGAGAAGACCACGGGGATGACCAGCAAACTCAGGAACGTGGAGGTCACCAACCCGCCGATCACCACGATCGCCATGGGTGCCCGGAAGCTGGGGTCGGTCCCCCACCCCAGTGCAATCGGCATCATGCCGGCGCCCATCGCCACCGTGGTCATGACAATCGGGCGCGCACGTTTGCGGCAGGCATCCAGCAGCGCGGCCAAGCGGTCCAGACCGCGGTCGCGGCGGGCCATCACGACGTAATCCACCAGCAGAATCGCGTTCTTCGTGGCAATCCCCATCAGCATGATCAGGCCGATCATCGACGGCATGGAGAGTGCCGTGCGCGAGACATACAACGCCAGCGCCGCGCCTGGCACGGAAAGCACCAGCGCCATCAAAATGGTCACCGGCTGCACGAAATCGCGGAAGAGCAGCACCAGCACTAGGTAGATGCACAACACGCCGGTAATCATGGCCAGACTGAAGCTGACAAAGAGTTCCTCCATGGCCTCCGCATCGCCTACCGTGGTCAGGATCACGCCGGGCGGCAGTTTGTGCAGGCTCGGCAGCGCCCGGGCCAAGGCATCCACCGCCCCCAAAGGCTGCTGGTTCAATTCGATCTCGAAATTCACATTACGCAGCCGGTCATAGCGCTCAATCTCGGCCGGTCCGCTGTCGATCGTCAGCGTGGCTACCTGGCCGAGCATCACCGGCCCCTGCCGGCCGGGGACAGTCAGTCGCGTGAGCAGGGCCAGATCCTGCCGCGCGGATGGGGGCAACTTCACCACAATCGGCACCTGCCGTTGCGACAGGTTCAGTTTTGGCAGCGCCTGGTCGTAGTCGCCAGCCGTGGCGATGCGCAGCGTATCGGCCATGGCCGCCGACGTCACACCCAAGTCAGCGGCGCGCCCAAGATCCGGCCGCACCACTAGTTCCGGCCGCACCAGGCTGGCAGTAGTAGTGACGTTGCCAATGCCGGGGATGGTGCGCAACTCCCGTTCCACGACCTGCGCATGCTCGGCCAGCACCTGCCCGTTCTCGCTGGCCAGCACGAGCACATACTTTGCATTGGCCCCGGCCAGCCCCACATTGATGCGCACCGCCGGGATCACCGCCAAGGCGTCCCGCAGCGCGTTCTCCACGGCCAGCTTCTTGACGCCGCCGCGCTCCGCCCGCGGCGTGAGGTTGATGGTCAAGGTTGCCTTGCGCACCTCGGCCGCCCCGGCAGGCGACATCGGATCCGAACCGGAGGCGCCACCCCCCACCGCGGTATAGACCATGCGCACATGCGGGTTCTTCTCGACAATCCGTCGCGCCTGTTCGGCCACGGCCAGGGTTTCTTGGAAAGTGCTTCCCGGCGGCAACGACAGGTAGACCTGCGTTTGCGAAAGGTCGTCAGGTGGAATAAACCCCGTGGGGAGCTGCGGCACCAGCGACAGCGAGCCCACAAAGAACGCCACTGCCGCCAGCGTGGTCAGCAGACGATGGCGCAGGCACCAGCTCACCCACCCCGCATACACGCCGAGCCAGCGGGGTTCGCCCTGCGTGCGTTGCGGAGCCCGAAGCAAATAGGCCGCCATCATCGGCGTCAGCAGGCGCGCCACCACCAGCGAGAAGAAGACCGCGATGGCCGCGGTCCAGCCAAACTGAACAAAGAACTTGCCAGGCACACCGCCCATGAAAGCTGTCGGCAAAAAGACGGCAATCAGGGTGAAGGTGGTAGCGATAACAGCCAGGCCGATCTCCTCGGCCGCTTCCATGGAGGCCTGATAGGGGCGCTTCCCCATGCGCAGGTGGCGCATGATGTTCTCGATCTCGACAATGGCGTCATCCACCAGGATCCCGACCACCAGCGAGAGGCT
>CAYSHQ010000030.1:0-11839 GCA_964430835.1 uncultured Lentisphaerales bacterium | reverse complement strand
CTCTACAACCCCTACGGCGGCCCGCTGGCCGAGAACTCCCCCCCCAACAGCGCGGTGGGGGTCATCCTGGCGGTGATGGGGATTGGCAGCGCGCTCTACTTCCTGCGCCGGTCGCTGCGGCTGGTGACGGCCGAGTTGGTGGTGATCTATGCGGCGCTGGTGCTGGCGGCGCCGCTCATGAC
The DNA here is from genome assembly GCA_964430835.1 of uncultured Lentisphaerales bacterium. Taxonomy (GTDB): domain Bacteria; phylum Verrucomicrobiota; class Kiritimatiellia; order RFP12; family CAIWXQ01; genus CAIWXQ01. The sequence goes on along the minus strand of CAYSHQ010000030.1, from coordinate 11,657 downwards.
GCAGGGGATGTGGCACCGACTCTATGGCCTGGTGGCCGCGATCCCGCACAACGGCGACTTCAAGTCGTACCAGAGCCTTCCCCCCATGCTCTGGCCGCACGGACCGAATCTCTGCACCAACGGGCAGTTCCGCAGCGACCTGGCCGGGTTCACGCTCTCCGGCGGCAGCGTCTCCTGGACCAATCTCAACCGGGGGAGCAAGGGGATCTGGCGCACCCCCGTCCTGGGCAATGCGAACAACACGGAGAGCAACGCGACCTGCCGCCTCGCCTTCACGCTGGACCGCTTCGATGCCCGTGGTCGCGAAGTTCTGGTGCCGGGGGAGAACTACCTCCTCTCTCTGCTGGTCAAGACGGTCGGGTTCACGAGGGGCTCGGCGTATCACCTGCGCATGAGCACGGTGCCGGGGAGTGAGACGGTCCTCCTGGCCAGCATGCAGGAGACCTCCCCCTCGCTGGCGTTGCCGGAAGGGTTTCAGCGCGTGGGGGTGAATGCCGTGATCATCCCGTCCACGCTGGACCGGCAGCTGACGATCGAGATCGGGTTTGTCGGCCAGGGCGGGCTGATGGTGCAGGATATCCAGTTTTTCAACGTGCAGGCGGTGGAAGGGTTGTATGCCGGGCGTAACTTCGTGAAGGAGAGTGGCCTGGACAAGCTCGATGCCAGTGAGCGCGACTTCCTGCGGGTACGCCCGGACAATATGTTCAGCCTGGCCGGGGTGCGCTATCTCCTCTCTGGCCACATCCCGCTGGGGCAGTGGGTGCAGCCGCTTCTGGCGTGGGGGACTTTGGTGGTGGCCCTCTTCCTCGGCTTCCTGGGGCTGAACATCCTTATGCGGAAACAGTGGGTCGAGAACGAGCGCTTCACCTTCCCCCTGACCATCCTCCCGAAGAACCTGTTTGCCATGGAGAACGGCCGGCTGGCGATCTTCCGCAACTGGATCATGTGGCTGGGGTTCGCCTGCACGATCCCGTTCGTGCTGGCCAAGGGGATCAATTTCTACATCCCCCAGTTCCCGGCCTTTGGCGCCTCGCCGGAGGCGGTTCGGTTTGACGCTTACTTCACCGACCCCGTCATCAAGGCCTACCTGAAGGATGTGGGGATCGGTGTGGGCATGGGGGGGATCGGGTTCTCCTTCTGCCTGCTGGCGATTGCCCTGTTGATCGAGACGGACATCCTCCTGGCGCTATGGTCGGCCTTCCTGATCTTCCAGCTCTGGAACCTGTGCGGCACGATCTTCAACGCCACGCGCTACCCAGGCTACCCCTGGGAGTCCCAGCAGTCGATGGGCGGCTTCATTGCGTACGCGCTGCTGGCGGTCGTCATCGGCCGGCTGCATTTATGGCAGGCGCTGCGCTCGGCCTTCGGCCGGAAGAACACGTTGGAGGAAGGGCAGGAGGTCACGACCTATCGCACCGCCTTCCTGATGGTGCTGTTATCGCTCGGGTTGTTCGTGGGGTGGGGGATCTGGACGCGGATGGGCGCCCTGGCGAGCCTGCTCTTTTTCGGGTACATGCTCCTCTGCGGTTTTGCCGCCAGCAAGATTCGCGCAGAGATGGGGGCGCCGTACAGCTATCTGACGCCTTATTGGGGGATGCAGTTCGTGGGCGTGCTGGGCGGGTTCGCCGTATTCCAGTCTACCGGCATGCTGGTGGCGTTCATTGCCGCCTGTTTCATCTGTCCGACCTGTTTCCTGCTGATGGCACCGGCCCAGGTGGAGATGATGGAGTTGGGGCGGCATTTCAAGGTGCGGCCGCGCGACGTGGGGGCGGGGTTGACGCTGGGGCTGCTGGGCGGGCTGTTGATCGGCGGGTTTGTCTTCCTCTGCTGGGCGTACGGGTTCGGGGCCAACAACCTCAAGACGCCCTTCTTCTATGACCAGAACTGGGCCTTCCAGCAGGGGTTCCGTGCCGGTGAGATGGCGGCGGATCGTGCCATGGTTGCCGGCACCCTGCACACCAACCCGGACCTGCAGCCGTTCAACTTTGTGCGTAACGTGGATGCCAAGGGGCTGGGGATCGGGGCGGCCATCACGGGGGTCCTGGCCTTCCTGCGCGCCAAGCTGGCCTGGTTCCCGATGCACCCGCTGGGGTACGTGCTGGCGTCCAGCTTCTTCATGAAGGGGTGCTGGTTCACCCTGTTCGTGGCGTGGGTGGTGCGGCTGATTATGTTCCGCGTGGGGGGCGCGCACAGCATCCGCCGCGGCCTGATCCCGTTCTGCATCGGCATGTTCCTGGCCTGCATCGCCAGCATCGTGGTGTTCGACGTGGTGGGGGTCTGCATGCGCCTGCAGGGAAGTGAAACCGTGTACTCGAAGATTCCGTGAGCTAGCAAGACACATGAGCGAACAAAAAGCATACGGCTGGGGGAGTCAGCTCATCGTGGCCGCGATCTTCGCGGTCTTCGGGGCGGCGCTCCTGTACTGGTTCGTCTCCTTCAGCGAGCGTCCGGAACGGACGCACCGGGAGCCGTTCCAAGGGCGCTATTCGGAAGAGCCGCTGCTGGCGGCGCTGACCAGCAACCGGCTGGAAACCATCGTGAAGGCCATCCAGGAGGCGGGTGTCCGCCCCGGGGAGCGCTGGCAGGGGCGCTATAGCGGCAGCCCCGGGTTTTTCCGGACCGAGGACCTCATCGTGGAGGCGTTCCGCGCCGCCGGCCTGGCCGTGACCACGCAGGCGTTCCAGGTCACGGTGCCGGTGACGGAATATTGCGAGATTCTCGGCGAGGACGGCCGTCCGCTGGAGGGGGTGACCGTCTACCCGTTCCTGCCGTCGGGGCTTGAGCCGACCGTTCTGCCGCCGCAGGGGATTAGCGGCAAGCTCGTGGCCACGGAGAGCGTGGACATGAAGTATCTCAGCGGGTGTGCGCCCTCCCGCACGATCGTGCTGACCAGCCTGGAGGCGGCGGGCGATTGGCCGGCGCTGGCGGGGATCGGGGTGCCGGCCTTGCTGGTGCGTGAGGATGAGCTGGTGCAGCGGCTGCGGGCTTCCCCGGACCTGGCCGGGGCCTGGAAGGATCTGGCCAGCACTACGGAGGTCGGCTTTCCGCGTTTCCTGGTGCGCGGGCCGATCGAACAGGCGGCCGGCCGGGCGGTGACCCTGCGCTGCAAGGTGACCTGGCAGACGCGCACGGTGCGCAACGTCCTGGGGTTGCTGCGCGCGGATCGCCCCGCGCGGGAGGCGCTGGTGCTCAACGCCTTCTACGACAGCAACTCGCTGGTGCCGGAGCTGGCGCCGGGTGCGGAACAGGCGTTGTCGCTGGCCGCCCTGCTCGATTACGCCCAGGCCTTCGCCCCCTATCGCGGCAAGCTGTCGCGCGACCTGATCTTCGTGGCCACGGCCGGGCATGGCCAGGCCATGGCCGGTGCCATCCGGCTGATGGAGGCCATCGAGACGTTCACCCGCCAGCAGAACGATTACCGGCCGCTGGAAGAGCGGATCCGCGAGCAGGAACGATTCCTCGACTACACCCGCCGCGCGCAGGGGTTGCTGGACGAGTTGGCGCGTGACGCCGCCGCCGGGACGAACAACACCCCGGCTGTGACGCGGGTGCGCTGGCTGGCGGAGGCGGCGGAGTTTCGCACCTGGTTTGAGGCCGGCCTGTCGGTGGTCATGGGTGAGATCAATCTCGACTTCCAGGAGCGGGCGCGCCTGTCCAAGGCGGCCTACCAGCGGGCCGGCAGCCCGGTTTATCGGGAAGGGTTCGACCCCGCCCCGACCCGTTCCACCGACGACGAGCGCAAGGATCCGGCCAATACGCATCCGATGCTGGCGTCGTATTTGAAGGCCCGGCTCACGGTGAAAGATGCCGACAACCTGATGTCCACGCCGTCGTGGAGCCTGGCGGCCAATACGAACATGACCTCCTGGCGGGTGGTGGAGCTGGCCCGCGTCCGGTTCCAAGACCTGGCGGCGTTTCATGAGCAGCAGATCCGGCAGTTACGGGAGCAGGCCGGCCTCCGCGACTGGTTCCAGCCGTATGAGCAGACCCTGACCGTCAATCTCGAACTCTATTCGGGCGGCGTGAAGCGGAGGCAGGACCTTTCCCTGCTGGTCGGGCTGAAGGACCCCGGTTCGGTGGTCGAGCCCCAGAGTTCCGAATTGGCGGCGGCTATCTCGGAGAAGATCCCCCGTGTGGCCGGCAAACCGGCGTGGAAGCTGGTCTCCTGGGGCGCACGCGACGGATCCGGCGCGCCCGGCCTGCCCAATCACAACGGGGCGGGCCCCTACATGGAATCCGTGGCCTGGTACACCTGCGGTCGCGCGGCTTTTACGGTCGTGAACTATGAGTTCTGTCCGCCGAAGCTCTGCACGCCGGAGGACACGCCGGCAGGGGTTTCGTTGGACGTGTTGCACGAACAGGTGCCCGTGGTGGGGCGGGCGCTGCTGGCCGTGGCGCATGGCCGGGTACCGTTCAAGAGCATCCCGGCGACCCGCGACGGGATCACGGCCGTGCGGGGCACGGTGTATACCTCCGCCGGCGGGGCGGCCCTCGTGCCGACCCACCCGGTGACCCTGCGCACGGTAGCCCAAATGACGGGGGGTGCCCTGCCCGTGTCCACCCGGGGTGTGGATTTTTGCCCGGTGGTTCGGACCGATCCCTATGGCCGGTACGACTACCCGATCGTACTCGGCAAGTCGCGCTGGAGTAAGTTCAGCGTGAATGCCGCGCGGTATGACGAAGAGGGGCGGCTGGCGTTCATCAAGGACAGTTCCGTCGCGGCCCAGGGGAACTACCGCAACACCGATCTCTCCGGCAGCGAGGTCCTGGCGGGCGTGGCGCAACCCCCCAAGCCGGTCAACATCCCGGTCTTCCGGTGCAGCGGCGTGGCGTTGTTTGACCGCGGCAACCCCCGGACACTCAAGTCGTTCCAGGGTGTCTCTTATCTGAACCGCCTGGGACTCTCCGCGCCGCCGCGTACGTATCGCAGCGGCAACATGGAGTTCATGGAGCCGGATGTCCGCTTCTATGTCGGGTTGATGGATGGCGCGCCGGGGAACAAGGAGATTCTGCAGTACCGGGCCTTTCTGCTGAATACGGACCCCCAGGCGAGCACAAACCTGGCGGCGGAGGGGGAGCTCCACGGCCGGGGGTACCTGGCCGAGGAGACCCCCGTGCTGGCCTTGCCGCAACTGGACGCCGCAGCCTCCATGTTGCGCACGAACGAGAAGCGCCTGGAGTTGCAGAAGCGCTTCGGCATGGCGGACGAACAGATGCTGGCGTTTCATGAGCGCGCCAAGGAGTGGCTGGCGCAGGCCCGTGCCAAACTGGCGGCCAACGAGCCGGCCCAGGCCGTCATCGCCGCCGGCTCCAGCCTGGCGTACGCGATCAACAACCACCCGGTGATCCGGGACCGCATCTCGGATGCGGTCATCGGGATCCTCTGGTACCTGGCCCTGCTGGTGCCGTTCGTGTTCTTCGCCGAGAAACTCCTCTTCGGGTTCACGGACATCCGCCGCCAGCTCCTGGCCTGCGGCGTGATCTTCGTGGTGGTCTTTGCGCTGCTGCGCCTCTTCCACCCCGCCTTCGAGATGGTGCGCTCCTCGCTGATGATCCTGCTGGGGTTCGTCATCTCCCTGCTGACGGTGCTGGTCATTGTCATGGTCACCAGCAAGTTCAAGCAGAACATCAAGGAGTTGCGCAGCCGCGAGGGGCAGGTGGAGGGGGCGGACATCAACCGCGCCGGCGTCGTGGGCACCGCCTTCATGCTCGGGCTGAACAACATGCGGCGCCGCAAGGTCCGGACCGGCCTGACCTGCGTCACCCTGATCTTGATCACCTTCGTGATGATCTGCTTCACGTCGGTCTCCACCGATCTCGTGAACATCGAGTTTCCGACCGGCCGTTCCAACTGGAACGGCATCATGCTGCGCAATCCGAACTACACGCCGCTGGCGGATTCCGAACTGGCCAGCATCCGGCGGATCTATGGCGACCGCTTCCCCATCGCCACCTGCCGCTGGCTGGTCCCCTCCTTGAGCGCTTCCGGCGTCGGATTGGCCAACCCGGAGATTCACGTTGATCGCGAGTTCCGGATCGGCGAGATCAAGAACAGCAAGCGCATCAAGCTCAGCGGCTGCATCCAGCTGGACTGGAACGAGACGCAGTTCTCCGGGATCGATCGCTATCTCCTGACCACGAACGGGTGGTTCCCGCGTCCGCCGCAGACGCGCGCGGAGTCGCTGGAGGCGGCGGCCCGGGGGTACAAGGAGAAGAACTACGTGATCCTGCCGGACAGCGCGGCGCAGGAGCTGGGCCTGACGGTCGAAGAGGTGAACGCCACCCGCCCGGTGGTCACGATCCGCGACGTGGAGTACGAGGTGCTCGGCATCATGGACTCGGTGCAGCTCTCCAAGGTCATCGGCCTGGACGGGCGGTCGATCATGCCGTACGACATTAACAGTGTGCAGTCCATGGGGACGAAGGGGAAGGAGCTGGTGGTGCCGGAGGATATCGGCCGGCTGAACCCCCAGCAGGTGCTGCTGGTCAACCGGATGCCGCCCGGCGCGAATGGGGAGGGGATGATCACGGCCTCCTGCGCGATCCTCTTCCCCCGCCAGCCGTACCGCCTCGAGCGTTCCGCGCCGGAGCAGACGGCGGTCGCGTACAAGGACCAGCGGCAGACGGTGCTGGAGTACCTGGAGCGGATCGGCGAGCCGGCCTTTTACGCGGTGGATGGTGTCTCCTACTTCGGCTCGCGCAAGCGCTCCAAGACCTTCGCCGGCCTGCTGGAACTGCTGGTGCCGATCCTGATCGCGGCGCTGACCGTCTTCAACACCATGCGCGGCTCCGTCTACGAGCGCAAGGATGAGATCTACGTCTACAACGCCGTGGGCGTGGCGCCGAACCATGTCTTCTTCATCTTCATGGCCGAGGCCTGCGTCTATGCCGTGGTCGGCGCGCTGATGGGGTACATCCTTAGCCAGGGGACCGGCCGCCTGTTGACCGCCCTGGGGATGACGGGCGGGCTGAACATGGACTACAGCTCCATCGAGACCATCTACGCCTCGCTGGCGATCATGGCCGCCACGCTCCTCTCCACGGTCCTGCCGGCCCGGGATGCCGCCCGCATGGCTTCGCCGGCCGACACCACCCACTGGACCATCCCCGAGGCCCGCGGCGACGTGATGCAGTTCAACCTCCCCTTCACCTTCACCGCGCACGACCGGATCGCCGTCATCAGCTACTTCCACCGCTGGCTGGATGCCAACGGCATGGGGAGCTCCGGCACCTTCTACTGCTCCGCGCCGGAACCCGCCGTGCGGCACGAGTCGGGCGGCGCGCGGGGCGCGGAGGACGTGCCGGTCCTGGCCACGACCATCTGGCTCAAGCCGTACGACCTCGGGGTATCGCAGCGCATGGAGATCGCGATCCCCACGGATCCAGAAACCGGCGAGTATATCGCGCGCATCACCATCACGCGGCTGAGCGGCCATGTCACGACCTGGCAGCGCCGGATCCTGCCGTTCCTCACCACCCTGCGCAAGCAGTTCCTCAACTGGCGCGTCACCACCCCGGCGGACCGGACCGAGCTGTTCGCCGAAGCCAAGCGCATGCTCCAGGCCGGCGCCCCGGCGCAGAAGGAATCCTGATATGGCCGACCGACCGCAAGACGACCGCAAGAAGATCGTGCTCGACCCGGAGCTGGAGATGTACCGCTCCGTGCTCGAGACCCCCACCGAGTTCAAGAACGGCTTCACCTGGGTGGCGGTGGCGGGCGCCCTCTTCTGCGGCTTCCTGATGATGCCCGGCGCGATCTACCTCAGCCTCATGACCGGCGGCGGCATTGCGGCGGCCTGGGTCACGCTGATCATCTTCTCCGAGATCAGCCGGCGCGCCATGCGCACCATGAGCAAGCAGGAGCTGATCATCCTGCTGATGGTGGCCGGCGCCATGGCCGGGGGCGGCCCGTTCGCCGGCTTCATCCACCGCCAGTTCCTGGTGCAGAGCGACGCGGTCCGCGATGTCGGCCTCCTCGGCAAGTTCCCCTCCTGGTTCGCCCCGCAGCCGGGGAGCGAGGCCCTGACCGAGCGGTGTCTCTGGCATGCGGACTGGCTGATCCCGATCCTGCTGGTGGTCTTCCTGACCGTTGTTGGCAGTATCAAGAGTTACACGCTTTCGTACTTCTTCTTCCGGCTCACATCGGACGTGGAGCGTCTGCCGTTCCCGTTCGCCGCCATCGGCGCGCAGGGCTCCATGGCCCTGGCGGAATCCGGCGAACGCAAGACCACCTGGAAGTGGCGCATGTTCTCGCTGGGGGCCATGATGGGGCTGATCTTCGGCGCCATCCAGATCGGCATCCCCCTGCTCACGGGGGCCGTGCTGGCCAAGCCGCTGCAGTTGATTCCGATCCCCTGGTACGACTCCACCACCCTGACGGAGAAGCTCCTCCCCGCCACCGCCACCGGCCTGGTTATTGACCTGGGGCTCTTCATCACCGGCATGGTGGCGCCGTTCTGGGCCGTGATGGGTTCGGCCGCCGCTTTGGTGCTGACCATGATCATGAACCCGTTGCTTTATCACTGGGGGGTGCTGACCCGCTGGAAGCCCGGCATGGACACGATTGCCACCACGTTCAGCAACGGGCTGGACTTCTGGATGAGCTTCGGCTTCGGCGTGGCCGGCGCCATTGCGCTGATCGGCTTCTACCAGACCGGCCGCGACCTGGTGCTCAAGATGCGCGAACTGCGCAAGCGGACGGCGCAGGATGCCTCCCGGCCGCGCGAGAATCTCTGGGCCACGCCCCCCGGCCGCGGGGATTTCTCGCTCTGGATTGCGCTGGCGCTCTATGCCGTGTGCGGGGCCCTGGTCATCTGGGTCTGCCACCTTACCGTGCCGAAGTTCCCCGTGATCTTCCTGATCTTCTTCGTTTTTCTCTATACTCCGCTGATCTCCTATATCAATGCGCGGCTGGTCGGCATCTGCGGCCAGCAGGTGGATATCCCCTACCTGCGCGAGGGCGCTTACATCCTCTCTGGGTACCAGGGGGTCGAAATCTGGCTGGCCCCCATCCCCATTGAGAACATGGGGGGCGCGGCACAGAGTTTCCGCACCAACGAGCTGACGGGGACCAACTTCTGGTCCTACGTCAAGGCCACCTGCCTGATCGTGCCGCTGAGCTTCATCCTGAGCTTCCTCTTCTGGGCCTTCATCTGGAAGTCCGGGGCGATCCCCTCGGACAAGTACCCCTTTGTGCAGAAGATGTGGGAACTGGGGGCGAAGCAGACGGTGGTGATGTGGACGGCCACCCTCGACAGCGGCGGCGGGCAGTCGCTCTTCCTCCAGTCGCTCCACCCCCCCGTGATCGGCGGGGCGTTTGTGTTCTCCCTAGTCTCCTTCATCCTGCTGTCGGTGTTCAGCCTCCCCACCATGGCCATCTACGGCTTTGTGCAGGGGGTCGGCGGCATGCCCCACGCCTTCATCCCGACCGTGATCGGCGCCCTGATCGGCAAGTTCTACTTCGACAAGAAGCTCGGGCGAAAACGGTTCCTGGAGATCATGCCGGTGCTTCTGGCGGGCTACGGCACGGGGGTCGGCTTGATTGCGTTGCTCGGTGTGGCTGCCAATTTGATCGTCAGCGCGGTCTCGTCGGCACCGTTCTAGAGAATGTAAGCGTGGAAGATTGGAAGGTTGGAAGAGTGGAAGAGGGGCAGGCTGGCAAGATGGAAGGATGGGAAAGTCCGCTTCGTAATATGAACCGTGGGTATCGCAAACTTACGGTCTGGCAGGATGCTGTCGACTACTATGCGATCACGAGCCGGATCTTCGCATCGTGGCCTTACGAAATGCGGCGCGTGGCGGGGAACCAGATCGCAGCAGCCGACTCCATCCATCGGAACATTGCAGAGGGATATTGTCGCCGTTCGATCAAAGAGTATCTGCAGGCGTTAAATTATGCGCTGGGTTCGGCCGGCGAATCGGTATCCGGGTTGCATGCTTACGTAAAGGCGAAACAGATCACGCAAGAGGCTTTTGCCGAGGCGGATCAAGTGGTTTACAAACTGGAGAATGGCTTGATGCGACTGATCGAAAGCCTCCAACGCAAGCGTGATGCCGGCGATTGGAATGATAGTTTTGTCGTTCACGAGTCGAATGCCGCTTACGGCGCGGAGCTTTCTCATGAATAGACCTGCCACACCTGTTCCATCTGCATCCAGCCATCCAGCCATCCAGCCATCCAGTCTTCCCGTCTTCCACACTTCCATTGGCTCTCAGGTCCGCCTCCCCTTCCGCACGGCCTTCCGCATCTCCGTGCAGGGGATCCGGATCCGGCTGGGGCGCTCGCTGGTGACGGTCTCCGGCGTGGTGCTTGGGATTGCCTTCCTGATGAGCAACCTCACCGGGCAGCTCATCAAGAATGCCGTCGCGTCCCAGCGCGAAGCGCGCCAGCAGGCCGGCTTGATGGCCACCATGATGCGTACCGAGATCGGGGAGCTCCGGGACAAGCGCCTCGCCGTGGCGGTCTGCGGCGCGCTGCGCCCGCACGAGGCCGAGCTGCTGCGCGCCATCCTGGCCGCCCGCCCCGCCGCCGTGCGCGGCCTGGGGGTCGCGCAGCCAGGGATCACCGCGGCCCCGGCGACCACCCTGGGCGAGGGGAGCGGACTGCTGCTGGTGCTGGGCGACGCCCCCGCGACGCCGCTCTCCCTGGCGGACCTCACCCGCGGCATGACCCAGAAGGTCGTGCTGGATGCGGAGAAGAACCGCACCTACGCGGCCCTCGATCCGTCCGTCCGCCGCGAGCCGTTCTTCGGCACCGAGCATGAGGAGCAACAGCGCCGTCTGGAACAGGAGCTGCGCCAGGCCCGCGCCCGCACCCTCTGGATCGTGGTGATCTCGCTGCTGGTGACCGTGATCGGCGTCTCCAACGCCCTGCTGATGTCCGTGACCGAGCGCTTCCGCGAGATCGGCACTATGAAGTGTCTGGGCGCGCTCTCGAGCTTCATCCGCCTCCTCTTCCTGATTGAGAGTTCGCTGATCGGCGCGGCCGGCTCGCTGCTGGGGGTGGTGGCCGGTGCGCTCCTCCCCCTGGTGGTCTACGGGTTCACGTATTCCTTTGCCACGGTGCTGGGGTCGCTGTCGTACGGCTGGCTGCTGCTGGCGGGCGCCGGCTCGACGGGGGTCGGGATTCTCCTGGCGGTCCTGGCCGCCATCTATCCGGCCACGATTGCGGCGCGGATGCTGCCGGCTTCCGCCCTGAGGAGTACGGTATGAGCAGCGAGAGAGTGGATGCATGGAAGAGTGGAAGGCTGGAAGGTTGGAGCGCGGCAGCAAAAAACGTGCCGTGCGTGTGTCCTGCTCTCGCTAGGGCAAGGAGGCCGTTATGAATAACCTTGTCGCACCCCCGCCATCAGCCAAACATCCATCCTTCCACTCTTCCAGCCCGGACTTATTTGCCGCCGAAGGCGCCGTGGACAAGCACGGCTACGTCATCCGCGCCGTGGATGTGAAAAAGGTCTACCGGATGGGCGACTCGGAGACCCACGCCCTGCGCGGCGCCACGCTCGACATCCGCCGCGGCGAGTACATGTCCATCATGGGCCCCTCCGGCTCCGGCAAGTCCACCTTCTTCAATATGATCGGCGGCCTCGATAAGCCGACCTCGGGCAAGGTCTACATGGACCAGGTGGATATTGCGCAGCTCGACCCGTACGAGCTGG
>CAYSHQ010000029.1:0-11935 GCA_964430835.1 uncultured Lentisphaerales bacterium | reverse complement strand
TTTCTTTCTCCCCCTCTACCCAGGCGTCAGCAACCAAGCACCAAGAACAAAGAACCAAGCACCTACCACCTTCTCCCATTCGCGGCCATTCGCGTGCATGCGCGGTTCCTGAACCCTGAACCCTGAACCCTCCCTTCCCCCTGCCCTTCCCCCTGTCCTGACGCCTGTGCTGACGCTGCGAATTCCCTTGTACGTCCACGGCGTTTCGCTTACAAATGAGTGCCTAATGTGAATGGCATTTGGGCATGTGGGGGTGTATGAATCTTCGTAGGGGCATATCCGGGACCATTTTTGTTTTGCTGCTGGCCGGGCTGTTGCGCGGTGAGGCGGCGGAAAACGGCACGAATGCGCCGATCCGTTCCGGCTGCGAATACGACTACCCCCCCTTCTGCCTGGCCGCAGAAGGGGTCGCCGACGGCTTTGCCGTGGAACTGTTGCGCGCCGCCCTGGCAGCCACGGAGCATACGGTTACCTTCACGGTTGGGCCGTGGCCAGAACTGAAAGACGATCTCGCCCAAGGCCGCCTGCAAGCCCTGCCACTGGTGGCGCGGACGCCGGAGCGAGAGGCGCTGTACGACTTCACCGCGCCCTACCTGACCATGCACGGCACCATCGTGGTCCGGGCGGGCGAGCAGCGCATTATGGATGTCAGCGACTTAACAGGGCGACGGGTGGCGGTCCTGCAAGGCGACGTGACCGAGGAATATCTCCGCCGCGTCAAGCTGAAGGCCGACATTATCACCACCCCCACTTTCGTGGACGCCTTGCGCCAGCTGGAGGTCGGCGCGTGCGATGCCGTCATCATCCAGCGCCTGCTCTATTATCATCTGGTCAAACAGTATGGCCTCAAAGGGGTGGTTTGCGTGGGGGGGCCGATCAAGGGGTATGCGCAAAGCTTCTGTTTCGCCGTACGCAAGGGTAACACGGAGCTCTTGACCGCGCTGAACGAAGGGCTGGCCATCGTGCAAGCCGATGGGACCTTCCGGCAGTTATATGACAAATGGTTTATTCCCATGACTCCGGTTCGCTTAGGCCAGAGCCGGATTACGGTGGGCGGGAGTCGCCATTTGCCGCCGTATGAGTTCCTGGACCAGAATGGTCAACCGGCCGGTCTAAACGTAGAAGTGACACGCGCCATTGCCAAGCGACTGGGGCTGCACGTGGATATCCAACTGGATGTGTGGGCCAAAACTCTGGCGCGCCTGCAGGCCGGCGAGCTCGACATGGTGCAAAGCATGGCCTACTCGACCGACCGGGCGCAAGGCGTCGAGTTCTCGCTGCCGTATCACTATGCCGATACGGTGCTGGTGCGCCGGAAGGGCGCGCCAGAGTGGCACACCCTGCAGGAACTCACCAACCAGACGGTGCTCGTCCGCCAAGCAGACCTCCTGGAGACGGTGGCCACGCAGGCCGGCCTGGCGCAGCGGTTGCTACACACCGCCACGGCGGAAGAGGCGCTCCAGCGCCTCGCCTGCGGCGAAGGGGACTGCGCCCTGCTGGATCGGATCGCCGCCCTAAGCATCATCCGCGAGCATGGCTGGCAGAACCTGCAAGTAGGCAGCAAAAGTCTCTTTAGCAAGGAGTACTGCTTTGCCGTCAAGGAGGGGAACGATGAACTACTGGCCCAGATCACGGAAGGACTGGCCGCCCTGGAAAAGAGCGGTGAACTGCGCCTCATTCGCGAAAAGTGGCTCGCACCCTACGAGAATCCTTCACCGAGCACGCGCCAGGTGGTCGGGCTGATCTTCTGGATTGTCATCCCGCTGTTGGTGATCCTGGCTGGTGCCCTGGCATGGTCGCACGCGCTCCAGCGGCAGGTCCTACGCAAGACCGCAGAATGGCAGGAGAGCGAAAACCGCATCCGCAGCATTGTCGACGCCTCCCCGATCGGCATGCATTTCTACCGGCTGGAGCCGGACGGCAAACTCATCCTGACCGGCGGCAATCCGGCGGCGGAGCGTGTGTTGGGCGTGAAGCACGAGGCGTTGCAGGGGAAGACGCTGGAGGAGGCCTTCCCGAAACTGGTGGCCACGGAAATACCGGCGCTGTATAAGCGCGTGGCGTCAGGCGAACTGGGTCCGCAAGCCTTAGAGATTCCCTACCAAGACGAGCGCTTCTCCGGCGTCTATGATGTGCGCATCTTCCGCACTGGCCCTGGCACGATCGTTGCGAGTTTCACGGACATCAGCGACCGCAAGCGCCTCGAGGAGCAACTGCGGCAGTCGGAGAAGATGCAGGCCATCGGGCAGCTCGCCGGCGGCGTGGCGCACGACTTCAACAACCAGCTCGGCGGGATCATGGGGTTCGCGGAGCTGCTGAGCGAGGGGCTGACAGACGTGACCTTGCATGGGTATGCTTGCAAGATCGTTACGGCTGCCACGCGCGCCGCGGAACTGACCCGGCAACTGCTCGCCTTCAGCCGCAAAGGGAAATACCTGAATATGCCCACCGATGTGCATCAGATCATCACCGAGGTGGTGGCCCTGCTGAGCCGCAGCATTAACAAGCGTATCGTGCTCAAGCAACAGCTCGACGCCACGCCGTCCACCGTGTTGGCTGATCCGTCGCAACTCCAGAACGCGATCCTGAACCTCGGGCTGAACGCGCGGGATGCCATGCCAGAGGGGGGCACGCTGAGCTTCGCCACAACGGTGGTGCATTTCGCGGAGACCCTCCCCTCCGAAGCGTTGGAACCAGGGCGCTATGTGAAAATCAGCGTCACTGATACCGGTGTGGGCATGGATGCCAAGATCCTGCAGCGGTTGTTCGAGCCGTTCTTTACCACCAAGGAGGTCGGCAAAGGGACGGGGCTGGGGCTGGCCTCCGCCTACGGGACCGTCAAGAACCATGGCGGCACGATCCGCGTCGTCAGCGCCCCCGGGCGCGGCAGCACGTTCCACGTCTTCCTGCCGCTGCATGAAGTCGAGAGCAAGCCACAGGGTGTGGCGGCTACCAGTAAGCGCGCGACGGCGAGCGGCCGTGGCCGCATTTTGATTGTGGATGACGAAACAATCATTTTAGAACTCGGCCGCGCCATGCTGCACAAGCAAGGGTATGCCGTGCTGACCAGCCAGCATGCGCAGGAGGCGCTGGAGCTCTATCGCGAGCAATGGCGGAGCATCGACCTGGTGATCCTGGACATGGTCATGCCGCACCTGGGGGCGCGGGAGTTGTTTCTGGCCATGCGCACCATCAACCCGCGGATCCGGGCGATCCTCTCCTCCGGCTTTACCATTGATGGCGAAGCGCAGTCGATCCTTGACCTGGGGATGCTCACCTTTGTACAAAAGCCGTTCCGTATGGCGGATTTGGGGGAGAAAGTGGGCGAGGCGTTACCACACGCCGCGCCGACTCGAACTGCGGGAGAAGCTGGCTGATGGCAACGCTCAAACAGGCCGGGGCGCCCGGCAGACTCCACACCCCGGCAGAGGGCCACCCGCGGCTCGCCTCCCGCCTCCTGATCTGGTCGGTGGCCGGTGTGCTCCTCGCCGGCGGACTCCTGGCCTGGTGGCTGACGGCACAAGCCGACCGTGTGCTGCGCACGGAATTGCTCCAGCAGACACGGCTGGTGGCCCAGTCCATCAACCTGGACAGGGTCCAGGCGCTAACCGGCACCGAGGCGGATCTGCATTCGCCCGTCTATCAGCGGCTCAAGGAGCAGTTTATCGCGCTGCGCGCCGCCAATCCGAACTGCCGCTTTATTTACCTCATGGGGCGCCGTGCCAACGGCGAGATCTTCTTCTTTGTCGATAGTGAACCGGCCGGCGCCGTGGACGAATCGCCGCCGGGGCAGGTGTATGATGAAGCGACGCCTGCCGAACGCCGCGTATTCGACACCGCGACCGCCTACACCATGGGCCCCTACGACAATCGCTGGGGGACGTGGGTTTCGGCGCAGGTACCGCTGCATGTCCCGGCACCAGCGTGCACCGGAACGCCTGCGGATACGCTGGCCGTCCTGGGCATGGATATGGAGGCCCGTGCCTGGCACTGGCGAGTGTTGTCCCACGCGCTACGCCCCGTCGGCCTGCTGATCCTGACGCTCGTCGCCGTACTCATCATCGGATCGGCGCAGACGGCCCGGCGCAAACCACGCCCGGGGGCGCAACCGCGTCAGCCACGCCTGCCGCATCCGGCGTTATCCGTGGTGATCGGCTTGATCCTGACGGCGTTTGCCGCCTGGCTGGCCCATGAGATCGAGTCGTATACCCGCCGCGTCTTCTTTCATACCCTGGCTGAGAGTCGTACCGCCGCAGTCGTCGAATCGTTCCGGGTGCTGCGCACCATAGAACTCGAAGACCTGACCCAGTTCTATCAGGGGGTCGGCGTCTCCACCTCGAACGGATTCCACCAGTACGCGCAGCACCTGATGAAGAACCGGCGGGTGGCCGCCTGGGCTTTGCTTCCGGCCGTCGTCGCGTCCGACAAAACCCATTTTGAAGAAGTGGCGCGCAGCGAGGGGTTGCCGGACTTTACGATCTGGCAGACGGGACTGACCGGCCAGCGCACACCTGCCACAAACCGGGAAACCTATTTCCCCGTATACCGGGAGGAGCGGCAGGCCGGCTACGCCTCCATGCTGGGGTTGGATCTGGGATCCGATCCGGTACGGCGCGCCGCGCTGGAGGAGGCCCTGCGCACCGGCCTGCCGACCGCCAGCGAACCGGTCGTGTTGCCACAAGTCGGCGGCGTCCAGCAAGGGGCGCTGATCTTCTCTCCGGTGTTCCGCGACGTACCCGGCGGTCGAACCTTGCAGGGGTTTGCGCTGGCGGTGCTGAACTTTCACCACACACTGAGCACCGCCAACCACGATGCGCTGCTCGACATGGAACTCAGCCTCGTGCGCCCTACTGGCGAGCGCGTCGCGCTGGCCCACTCCTGGGCGGAGGGCGCTACGCCGCCACACCTCGGTTTGGCCCTGGACCGCCCCATCCTGGCGTTTGGCAAGACTTTCCTCCTCACCGCCCACGCCAAACCGGAAATCCTGCGTCTGCACCCGGCGCACGCCGACGTGCTGGTCGGCATTATCGGGTTGCTCTTTACCGCCGTGGCGGCCGCGCGCAAACGCGCCGAGCTGGCCATACAGGCCGGCGAGAAGAAGTTCCGTCAGATCATCGAGACCGCGCCGGATGCCATCCAGCTATACCGGCGGGAGGCCGGCGGCCAACTGATTCTGCGTGGTGCCAACCCCGCGGCCGATCGCCTGCTGGGCGTGACGCACGCGGCACAAATCGGCAAACCGCTGGAGCAAACCTTCCCCCGCTTCCTCCCCGTGACAATACAGGAGCTCTGCCGAAAAGTAGCATCCGGCGAGCTCGATACACAGACCTGCGAAACGCCCAGCGCGGATACAAGCCGCCCAGGCGTCTACGACTTGCATCTCTTCCAGGCGGATGAACAGCTGCTGGTCGTGAATATCCGCGACATCAGCGAACGCAAGCACCTCGAGGAACAACTGCGGCAGTCCGAGAAGATGCAAGCCATCGGCCAGCTCGCCGGCGGCGTCGCGCATGACTTTAACAACCAGCTCGGTGGCGTCATGGGGTTTGCGGAGTTGCTGGTCGACAGCCTGCACGATCAGACCCTCAAAGGGTATGCCCTCAACATCATGAAGGCCGCTACCCATGCTGCGGAGTTGACGCAACAGCTCCTGGCCTTCGGCCGCAAAGGGAAATACCTGAGCATACCAACCGACACCCACAAGGTGATTGCCGAAGTGGTGGACCTGCTAAGCCGCAGCATCGACAAGCGGATCGGCATCCGGCAGCAGCTCGAGGCCACGCCGTCCACCGTGCTGGCCGATCCGTCACAACTCCAGAACGCCATCCTGAACCTCGGGTTGAATGCCCGCGATGCCATGCCCCAGGGCGGCGAGATCGTCTTCGCGACAGACCTCGTGCAGGTCTGCGCCAACGCGCCCGACGCGGAACTGGTACCCGGACACTATGTGCAGATCACGGTGACCGATAGCGGCGTCGGGATGGACGCGGCGACGAAGAAGCGGCTCTTTGAGCCGTTTTTCACGACCAAGGAAGTCGGCAAGGGGACCGGGCTGGGGCTGGCGTCCGCCTATGGGACCGTGCGCAACCATGGGGGCATTATCCGCGTCGTGAGCGAACCGGGCCAAGGCAGCACCTTTGCCATCTACCTGCCGCTCCACGGGGCCCAATCCACCGAGCACGCTAAGCCGACCACGCCAGCGGCGGCGCCCGCGACCGGCGGCGGCGGACGCATTCTGCTTGTGGATGACGAAGCGCTGATCCTCGATCTGGGCTGCACCATGCTGCGCAAGGGCGGCTACGAGGTCGTACCCTGTCGCGAGGCTACCGAAGCGCTGGAACAATATCGCCGTGATTGGCGGCAGATCGACCTGGTAATCCTGGACATGATCATGCCGCGCATGGGGGGGCGCGAGCTGTTTCTGGCCATGCGCGCCATGAATCCTGCGGTCCGGGTGATCCTCTCCTCCGGCTACAGCATGAATGGCGAGGCGCATGACATCCTAGCCATGGGGGTATTGGCTTTTGTGCAGAAACCGTTCCGCATGGCGGACCTCCTGCGCCAAGTGGCGGAAGTACTGCCCAAGGGCACCGGCAGCACCCCTGCGCACACCTAGTATGCCACCACACGCCACCAATTGTTTGGAAGGGAATACGTCCGATGCCTAGCCCAGTTCAGGAATCACGCGCACCCGCGGAGGTGGCGCGCGTACTTCAAGCCAGTGAGACGTGCTACCACACGATCTTTCACGAAATGCTGGACGGCTGCGTCCTGTACGAGACGATTTATGATGCACAGGGCCAGCCGGTTGACTATCGCTTCCTCGTGGTCAATCCGGCCTTCGAACGGCTGACCGGACGGACGGCCGCAGACCTGATCGGAAAATGCGTGCGGGAGGTCTTGCCCGGCATCGAAGCGTACTGGTTTAACCACTTCGCGAAGGTCAGCAAAACGGGGGAGGCCACCTCGTTCGCGAACTACGCCCGCGAAATGGACAAGTATCTCCAAGTGACGGCCTATCGACCGGCCCCCGACCAACTCGCCGTCATCTTTATCGATGTTACCGAACACAAACTGGCCGAGAGCTACCGCGAAATGGGGCGGGAACTGCTGCTGGTCTTTGCCGCCGCCGACGACGACCGGCGCACCATGATCCAGCGTGCGCTCGACATCCTGAAGGCACACACCGGCTATGACGCCGTGGGCTTCCGCCTGCAGGAGAACGAAGACTTCCCCTACTTTACCCACGCCGGCTTCTCCGAGGAGTTCCTGCGCCAGGAGAACTCCCTGCTGGCACGCGATCCGCAAGGCCAGCTCTGCCGGTATGAAGATGGCCGCGCACGCCTGGTGTGCACCTGCGGCCTGGTGCTTTCCGGCCAAACCGATCCCACCAACCCGCTCTTTACCAAGGGCGGCAGCTGCTGGACCAATAATTCGCTGCCGCTGCTGGATCTCACCCCCGAACAGGACCCCCGGCGGTACCCGCGCAATGCCTGCGTCCACCAGGGATACCTCTCCGTCGCGCTGATCCCCATCCGCAAGGGGGACCGGATCCTCGGCCTGATCCACCTGGCCGATCGGCGGCCGGGACGATTTACGCTTGAGCGGATTGAACTGCTGGAAGGGATCGCGGCCACCCTGGGAGAGACCATCGTTCGCAAGCAGGCGGAGACCGAGCGGGAGCTGATGGCGGCGCAGTTACGCCAGGCGGAGAAGCTGCAGGCCGTCGGACAACTGGCCGGCGGCATCGCGCATGACTTCAACAATCAGCTCGGTGGCATCGTCGGTTTCGCCGAGCTGCTGGCCGACCGCTTGGAAGAGCCGACGCTCAAGGGGTATGCCGAAAAGATTCTGGACGCCGCCACCCATGCCACAAATCTCACGCGGCAACTGCTGGCCTTCAGCCGCAAAGGAAGATACATCAGCGTCCCCACCGATATCCACAAGACCATCGCCGAAGTGGTGGAGCTACTACAGCGCAGCATTGACAAGCGGATTGAGATCAAAAGACATCTGGAGGCCACCCCCGCCTTGGTCTTGGCCGATCCGACGCAACTGCAGAACACCATCCTCAACCTCGGTTTGAATGCCCGCGATGCCATGCCACAAGGCGGCGAAATCCTCTTCGCCACGCAGATCGTGCCCATTGTCGACGCCCAACCACCCGAAGAACTGAAGCCGGGGCCGTATGTCTTGATCAGTGTCACCGATACGGGTATCGGCATGGATACAGCCACGTTAAACCGTCTGTTTGAGCCGTTCTTCACCACCAAAGAAAGTGGCAAGGGCACGGGATTAGGGCTGGCCTCGGCGTATCGTGCCGTCAAAAATCACGGCGGCATGATCCGGGTAACCAGCCAAGTCGGGCACGGCAGCACGTTCTGCATCTACCTGCCACTTGCTCCCGAGGTGACTGTCGTGGCACCCGAACCGGCCCATGCGCCGCCCCCCCTGCCAGCCGGGCAGGGACGAATCTTGCTGGTGGATGATGAACCGATCATCCTGGAACTGGCGGCCACCATGCTCCGCAAAGACGGGTACAAAGTCATTGCATGCGGCAATCCGCAGGAGGCGCTGGAGCTATACCGCAAGGAATGGCGCAACCTCGACCTGGTGCTTCTCGACATGGTAATGCCGAAACTGGGCGGCCGGGAGCTCTTCCTCGCCATGCGGAAGATCAATCCCGCGATTAAGGCCATCCTCGCCTCCGGCTACAGCCTCAACGGCGATGCGCAGCAGATCCTGAACCTCGGCGTTTTGGCCTTCATGCAAAAGCCGTTCCGCCGGACAACCTTGACGCAAAAAGTGGCGGAGGCCCTGAAGGCGCACCCCCGCGCGCCCTGCTCGTTGGGCTCGCAATTGATACCGAACCTGCTATCATGAACACCATGTCGGGTATGCTGGAACAACTAGAGACCCCTGCGGCTATACACGCGCTGACACACCACGAACTGGAGCAGCTGGCCCAGGAGGTGCGCACGCGAATCATTGCCACGGTCAGCCGTAATGGCGGACACCTGGCCGCCAACCTGGGCACCGTCGAGCTGACCATCGCCCTGCTGCGGGCCTTTGACCCGGCCAAGGACAAGATCATCTGGGATGTGGGGCATCAGACCTATACCTGGAAGCTGCTGACCGGCCGGCGCGACCGCTTCGACACCCTGCGCCTGCCGGGCGGCATCTCCGGCTTCCCTCGGCGTGACGAGAGCCCCTATGACGCGTTTGGCGGCGGACATGCCGGCACAGCCCTCTCGGCCGCCCTGGGTATGGCAGCCGCGCGGGACCGCCGCGGCGGTACCGAATACGTGGTGGCCGTGATCGGCGATGCCGCCATGGGCAACGGCATCTCCCTGGAAGCCTTGAACAACATCGAAGAGACCACCAGCCGCCTGATTATCGTGCTGAACGACAACGAGATGTCCATCGCCAGCAACGTGGGCTCGCTCTCCCGCCATCTCGGACAACTGCTCACCAACCCCAAGTACAACCGCTGGAAGGGGACCATCGAACGCCTGGCACAGCGGCTGCACATGACGCCGCTGCGCGGCATCTACCATCGTCTGGAGAAGGCCATCAAAAGCCTCTTCCTGCGCAATGCGCTCTTCGAAGAGTTCGGCGTGCGTTATACCGGGCCGATTGACGGGCATGATCACCAGGCCATGGCTGACGCGCTGAGCATCGCCAAGCGCTACAACCGGCCGATCCTGCTGCATGTCGCCACGCAGAAGGGGCGCGGCTACAAGGCCGCCGAACAGGAACCGTCGCGCTGGCACGGCGTGGGACGATTTGACGTCGCCAAGGCCGAGCTGGTGGAGTCGGCCTCCGGGTATTCACAGGTCTTCGGCCAGTGCCTGGCCCGGTTGGCCGATCAGGACCCGCAGCTGGTGGCCATCACGGCGGCCATGTGTTCCGGGACCGGGCTCGACGCGTTTGCCGCGCGCCACCCGTCGCGCTTCTTTGATGTGGGCATTTGCGAAGAGCATGCGGTGGTCTTTGCCGCCGGGTTGGCGGCAGAGGGGATGCGCCCCGTGGTGGCGGTCTATTCCAGCTTCATCCAGCGCGCCGTGGATTGCGTCCTGCACGATGTCTGCCTGCAGAAGCTGCCGGTGATCTTCTGCCTCGATCGGGCGGGCGTGGTGGGGGCGGACGGCGCCACGCATCATGGCATTTTTGACATCCCGCTGCTGCGCTGCCTGCCGGAGCTGGTGCTGATGCAGCCGAAGGACGAGCCCGAGCTGGCGCGTATGCTAGTCACCGCACTGCGTCACCAGGGCCCGAGCGTGATCCGGTATCCGCGCGATCCGGGACCAGGTCTGGCCGTGCCGGCGACCCCGGAACCGTTGGAGATCGGCCGTGCGGAACTGCTCCTACCGGCAACCTGCGCGCCAGCAGCCCCGTCCGCGGCGCCGGCCGCTCACACCTTCGAAGGTGTGAGCGCCCGCGCAGAACCGCCGCACCACGACCCCAACGCCGCACCCCGGGTGGTCTGGTTCTGGGCGCTGGGGGATATGCTGCCGCTGGCCGTCGCCGCCGCAGACCTACTGCGCCACGCCGGTGTGGCCACGGGCGTGGTCAACGCGCGCTTCATTAAGCCGCTCGATACACGCCTGCTCCTGGAACAAGCCACGCCACAGGCCCTCTTTGTCACCTTGGAGAACGGCGTCGTGACCGGCGGCTTTGGTTCCGCCGTGCAGGAGGCCCTAGCGGCCCAAGGGCGCACCAATCCCGTACGGCGCTTCGGTTGGCCGGATGTCGTGATCGGCCAGGGCACCACCGCCAGCCTCATGACGGCGCATGGCCTGACCCCGGAGGCCGTGGCGCATCAGGTGCGCTGCGCCATATAGTTGTGGCGCCGTTGTTCCACCAGCAGCCGG
Source organism: uncultured Lentisphaerales bacterium (assembly GCA_964430835.1). Taxonomy (GTDB): domain Bacteria; phylum Verrucomicrobiota; class Kiritimatiellia; order RFP12; family CAIWXQ01; genus CAIWXQ01. The sequence continues at coordinate 1,061 of CAYSHQ010000029.1, read as the reverse complement.
ACTAACTCAGACTCGCTGAGGATCTGATTGTCCACGAAATAGCGGCCGATGGGCAGGCGCAGCTGGCGCTGCTGGTTCAATAACTGCCAGAGTTGCGCCTCCGTCAGCCTTCCGCAACGGACCGCCGCTGCGCCCCATAACTCCTGGGCGCCCTTGGCCTGCCGGATCAACTGTTCGTCCTGCCGGTCCAGCCAGCCGTGCTCCTGGGCCAGATCACCGAGGCGCGGCCGGTTGCTCTGCTGCCAAACCATGGCCTGTACCAAGGTCCGCCAGGAGATCTTGCGCCGGTAATAAAGAAACTGGCCGATGCGCAGCTGGGTACGGGGCAGGTTCCCTTGGAAGAAGAGCTCCGGTGACTTGCTCGGCGCGGACGGCGTCGCAGCCGGCGGCGGATGACGCGGCGGCGTGCGGGAGGGCACCGCACGGCTCGTGCGCTTGGCTGCGGACGCCGGCACCGGCCAGGCCTCCCGCGGGAATGGCGGCAGCGGCTTGCGCTCCATCACATAAGGCTTGAGCGTCTCATAGGCGCTATGGACCTGCCGGAAACGGGTGGCCATCAACCCAAGGTCCTGTCCGGTCGAGGCGGCGCGGTCCGGGTGGGTCTGGAGGGCCAACTGGCGATAGGCGCTTTTCAGCCCGGCAGGCTGCAGATACGCGATGAACCCCGGCGAGACCGTGGTCTCCTGCCCGAAGAGCACCTGACAGGCGGATGTGATTTCGAAGAATGTCATGACGGTTGCTTAGGCGGCCGCAAGGTTTCCGCCGGGCCGCAAAGCTCTCCGTCTCGCCCGCAGCCGCCGCAGATGGAAGCGCCCGACATGCGTACAAGTGTGCCAAAAGAGGGGGGGTGCTGTCCATCCCCAACCGGCCGTGCAAGACGGAACGGGAACGGAACGACGGAACGGATAGGACGTACAAGCTGCCTTACCGGATGGGGGCGGGATACCTCCGGGACGAATAACGGCGTTTATGTAAACTATTTGGGCGGTGGGGGGAGTGGCTCAGGGTGGTGGTCGGAACTTGTTTTTGATGTTGGCGTTGCTTTGCGACCCAAAAGTCGT